>CAYUJK010000116.1:0-1976 GCA_964444895.1 uncultured Roseivirgaceae bacterium | reverse complement strand
TATTCATCAAAAAAATATTTGTTGAATTTCAATGGATTCCAGGCGCTTGATCCTGACCGGCTTGTTGAGAAAATTGAATATAACGAAGAAGCCGGACTCTTTGACGTATGTGTATGCGACTTCAACGGCGATGGACGCAATGATTTCATGACTACCAACAACGCGGACAGAAACTATTCGCTCACGCCATTCATCAATACGACCGCCTCAGGGCAGTCTACGGTCTCCTTTCAAAGGTTAAACCCTACCAGCCTGTTGATTGGCGACGAAACGCGAAACATCGCTTGCGGAGACCTGGATGGTGACGGCAAGCCCGACCTGGTGGCAGGAAAGGGCGGAAGTTCGGCAGACCGGCTGTACTTGTTTAGAAATACAACCGCCAGTGCCGGCGCCCAGCCAAATTTTTCGGGAGCCACGGTGGTGAACGTTAATGTGGGTAATTCGCCTTCCAGTACCAGGAACCTGAAAATCCACGACATGGACAATGACGGCAAGCCCGACATCATCATGACAGACCAGCGTAATGCCTACGTTCATGTGTTTAAAAACAACTCCCTGCCCGGCGACTTGCGATTCAACCGAGATGACAGGGTATTGATTTCCTCTCCCGATGTAACGCTCGGTTTGGATATTGCAGATATCAATGGAGACGGTAAGCCGGATATTATTTTTGGTAAAAACCTGAGCCCCGATGTGTATGTGGTGATCAACCGCAGCAACAACGGACGACTGAGTTTCGACGACCCCATCCGGATTGCTGTTTCAGGACAGATGATGAACCTCGCCGCCGTGGACATCGATATGGACGGAGATATGGATATCGTAGTGGCGAATTATGTAAACAACGTGTACGTATTATTGAATGAAAGCACCTCCAATAGTGTTCAATTTTCTACTCCCCGACTCTATGAAACCGGGAGGTTGCCTTTTGGACTGGATGTAGGCGATATCAATGGCGATGGCAAACCGGATATTGTAGTGTCCACCAACGAAGCTTCTGAAGCCCTCACCGTACTCGAAAACCGGTCGAGCAACGGCACACTTTCGCTATACCAATATTCCGTAGGAGTGGCGTCGCCTCAGAATGCCGTGAAGGTGGCTGATTTCTCCGGCGACGGCAAGCCCGACATAGTATATACCATCAACAACGTAAACCGCGTGGCCGTGGTGCGCAATCAACACTGCGTGGGTGCGAGGATAGGCCCCGTGCCGCCTAATAAAATATGTGCTGATCAACCTTCCGTCCTTAAAGCTACCAGGGCGCTCAATGTGAACTATACATGGCGAAACGTAACGCTGGGCGAAGACTATGAGACCAACGAATGGGAATTTGGAGCCGCTACACCGGGCGAATACCAGGTGAGGATCAATTCTACGGCAGACAATTGTGAAAATACCTCGTCGGTTCTCAATATACTCCCCGGTGGTGAGAGCTTGCCTCCCGCACCGGTGATCACCGGCCCTGAAGTGGTATGTGTAGGCGAGGATTTTGCCCTCGATGCGGGAATAGTAAGCGGAGTCAACTATATCTGGCAGGCGCCTAATGGCAATACGTATGAAGGCGCCCAACTTCAGATTCAGAATGCCCAAAGCATTCATAGCGGTACCTACAGCCTGGTGTTAGAAGAAGACGGATGCAGGACTGAGCCCACCACCCATACCGTAGATATCAGCGTAGTGCCAAGCCTGGAGGTGACGGCGTCGCAAGGCGAATTTTTCTGCGATGGTACGCAAAACGTACTTTCGACTGCCAATATCACAAATGGTGTATATCTTTGGTATCGAAATGGACAGGCCATCACGGGATCAAACAGCCATGAATTTAGCATAAGCGAAAACGGTAATTATTCTGTACGTTTTACCAATCTTTATCAATGCACCAACCTGAGTTCGGCTTTTAATACATCCAAAGTGGCGGCACCGCAGGCATCTTTCGAAGCCAATGAAAACTCATGCCTGGGGCAGCCGGTGAAATT
>CAYUJK010000115.1:4192-9888 GCA_964444895.1 uncultured Roseivirgaceae bacterium | reverse complement strand
TCGTGATGCTGCCTTTTACATTACAATCTTCGAATGGCTTGATAAGTGAGGGTTGAGCTTGGAGAGAGGTTGATAATAATATGTAGGCGAAAAGTTGGAGAGATCTCATATTATAATTAAGAAGTTAGATTATATCTCGTAGTTTCTTTGTCTGATATTTTCCTTTTCAATCACTGTAAACCTATTTTCAATTTTTAAGTCTTTGGTCTTCAATAGGTCAATTAAAGTCTCAGCAGCTGCTTTAGGATTTTCTCCTTTAAATTTAAAAAATATAACAGAAGGTGGCTTATTGATACTATGCTTGAATATTATTTCACCATAGTCTTTATCAAATGTTAAAATAATCAATCCTTTAGATTTTGCTTTGTCTATTACTTCAAGATCAGAAATGCCTGGAGACTCTTCAGAAATGCTATACACATAGTGTCCGCTATTCCTAAGTAATGATGTGCTGGGGAATGGGAAATTTTCATTTGCTAAAAATTTCATTATGCACTCTTTGGTATGGGAAAGTATAGTTCACTTTCAATACAATCTTTAAGGTAAGCAAATACTGCTTTCAGATCTTTTTCGGTAATAGTAGGATAGCTTTCCAAAATCATAGTTTCCGTCCATCCATTGGCTAAAAGGTCTAAAATTAACTCTATGGATATCCTGGTTCCCTTAATTATTGGTTTGCCTAAAAGAATTTCTTTGTCAGAGATGATATGGTCTTTCCAGTTCATATTTCAAATATATCGATTTTTGAAAGTGAGTAGATTGAATAAGAGAAACAGATCAAATTATTTCTACTATCAATTACCCTCAATATACGAATATTCTCCCTGTCAGTCTAAATATGCAGCGCCCTGTTATCCGTAGCGGCCAGGCAGGCCTCTTTGAACGACTCGGTGAATGTAGGGTGCGCGTGCGACATGCGGGAAACATCCTCCGCCGATGCACGAAACTCCATTGCCACCACTGCCTCGGCGATCATATCCGCCGCCCGGGGCCCAATCATGTGTACGCCCAATATCTCGTCGGTTTCCTTGTGGGCCAGCACCTTGATCAGTCCATCGGTATCCATGCTGGCGCGTGCCCTTCCCGAAGCCTTGAAGGGAAATGATCCCGACTTATAGGGCGTTCCTTTTTCTTTGAGTTGTTCTTCGGTGTAGCCTACGGAGGCTACTTCCGGCCAGGTGTACACCACACCCGGGATCAGCAGGTAGTTGATATGCGGCTTTTGCCCGGCGATGGTTTCTGCTACGAATACGCCTTCTTCCTCTGCCTTGTGGGCCAGCATGGCGCCTTTGATCACGTCGCCGATAGCGTAGATATTATTCACGTTGGTTTGCAGGTGGTCGTCTACTTCGATGCGTCCCTTGTCGTCAGATTTTACCCCGGCATTTTCCAGTCCCAGCGAATCGGTATAGGGCCTCCTGCCTATGGATACCAGGCAATAGTCGCCTTTGATCTCCACGGTTTCGCCCTTGTCGTTTTCAGCTTTTACGGTCACCTCTTTTCCTTTGGAGGAAACGTCGGTCACTTTGTGCTTGAAATAATATTCAAAGCCCGATTTTTTCAATACTTTTTGCAGCTCTTTTCCCATGGTTTTGTCCATCGTAGGGATCAGGCCGTCCAGAAACTCCACCACGCTCACCTTGGCACCCAGGCGGGCATATACTGAGCCGAGCTCCACACCGATGACTCCACCGCCTATCACGATGAGATGTTTCGGTACTTCGGTCATATTCAGGGCTTCCGTAGAGGTGATGATGCGTTTTTTGTCGATTTTAATAAAAGGAAGCGAGGCGGGCTTGGAGCCGGTGGCGATGATGATCTTGTCCGATTCCACCGTAGTTTCCTTGCCGTCATCCGCTTTTACTTTCACGGTATTTTTATTTACAAATGAGCCATGCCCATGAAATACGTCGATCTTGTTTTTCTTCATCAGGAAGTCGATGCCGTCCACGGTTTGTTTCACCACGCCGTCCTTGCGCTTGATCATTTGCTTGAGATCAATTTTTAAGTCGGAAAGATTTATGCCATGCTCTTTGAAATTGTGCTTGGCGTTGTGAAAGTGCTCAGAAGAATCGAGCAATGCTTTGGAGGGGATACACCCTACATTCAGGCAAGTGCCGCCGAGGGTGTTGTATTTTTCAATAATAGCCGTTTTAAGGCCCAGTTGTGCGCTTCTGATAGCGGCTACATACCCGCCAGGCCCTGAGCCAATTACTGTAACGTCGTATTTCATATTTTTAAATTGTAAAGTCAGAAGACCGGAGACGGAAGACCGAAGTGATATAATTACCCACCTGTATGACACTTCCGTGATGGTCGGATTATCTGTTTAAAAGTTCCGGTTAGAAGTTGAAAGACAAAAGTAGTTTTCTTCGGTCTTCTGACTTCGGTCTCCGGTCTTATTATTATCTTTTATCGATATCGGCCCTGATCAATTCTTTCTTGCCGGCCTGAGGGCCAAAAATCAAAACCGGCTTTACCATGGACAATATTTCCTCTTTTCTCGTCATTAAACACCCAATAATATTCGGGTAGGATCTTCCAATAATTGTTTTACTCGCACCAGGAAGCTTACCGATTCGCGACCATCTACAATTCGGTGGTCATACGACAGAGCTACGTACATGATGGGTCGCACGGTGATCTCGCCATTCACTACTACCGGGCGCTCTACAATATTGTGCATACCCAGTATGGCTGATTGCGGCGCATTGATAATAGGAGTAGAGAGCATGGAGCCGAAGATGCCACCGTTGGTGATGGTGAAGGTTCCGCCTTGCATTTCGTCAATGCTCAGTTTGCCATCTCTTGCTCTTGTGGCCAGTCGTATGATCTCCTTTTCGATCTGGTCGAATGACATGTTTTCCGCATTGCGGATCACGGGCACTACCAGGCCTTTGGGTGTAGATACGGCTATGGAAATATCGCAGAAGTCGTTATACACCAATTCATCGCCGTCGATCATCGCATTCACCGCGGGCCACTCTTGCAAGGCCATGCAACAAGCCTTGGCGAAAAACGACATAAAGCCCAGGTTCACATCGTATTTTTCCTTAAAGCTGTCTTTGTATTTTTTGCGAATGTCCATCACGGGCTTCATGTCCACCTCATTGAATGTGGTGAGCATGGCGGTCTCATTTTTCACAGAGACCAGTCTTCTTGCGATTGTTTTTCGCAATTGCGACATCTTTTGGCGGTTTTGCTCACGCGATCCGGGCACTTTGGGCGCCGAGGGTTCTGCGGCATCTTTCTTTTCGGCAGGTTTAGCGGCTTTTTCTGCTTTCAGTGCGTCTTCTTTCGTAATTCTGCCGTCTTTCCCGGAGCCCTTTATTTCCTGGGCTGAAATGCCCTTCTCTGCCATAATTTTAGCGGCGGCAGGTGAGGGATGGCCCGAGGCGTATGAATCTTCATTTTGCGGAATGGCTACTTTTTCATTGTCAGCCGGGCTGCCTTCCGGCAAGCTTTCCTTTGCCGGACCGCCTGAGGTCTCTTCTATTTTGCATATCAGGTCGCCTACCTTTAAGGTGTCGCCTTCTTTGGCAATAATCCTCAGGATACCATTGGTTTCTGCGGGGAGCTCAAAGGTGGCCTTGTCCGATTCAATTTCGGCGAGAGCTTCATCCAATTCCACGAAGTCTCCGTCTTTTTTCAGCCAGGTAGACAGGGTCACTTCGCTGATTGATTCGGCCAGCTCAGGCACATTCATTTCTACGGTTTTACCTGTTTTCTTTGCAGGAGCGCTTTCCTCCGGCTTGGATTCTTTCGGCGTTTCGCTTTTGTTTCCAGAACCCGCGCCGCTTTCATCGATTTCACATATATCGGCGCCTATGGCCAGGGTGTCGCCCTCTTGTGCAAGTATTTTCAGGATTCCAGAGGCTTCTGCGGTGAGCTCGAAAGTGGCTTTGTCCGATTCCAGTTCACAGATCACTTCGTCCATTTCTACGAATTCTCCGTCTTTTTTCAGCCACTGGGCTATGGTTACTTCGCTGATCGATTCACCTACGGTAGGTACTTTTATTTTCAGACTCATTAATGATAAATTTTATCTGTTTTTAAATGTCAAATGCTTTTTTTACGAGTTCCTGCTGCTCTTGATGGTGGACTTTGTTGTATCCGGTAGCAGGGGAGGCACTCGGCCTCCTGAATATGCCTTCCTTGATCCAGTCTTTATATTTTCGCAGTATATACGTCCACGGCCCCATATTTTCGGGTTCTTCCTGCACCCATATCACTTCCGCATTTTTATATTTTCCGATTTGCGCTTCTACCTGAGTTTGAGGCCAGGGAAAAAGCTGCTCAATTCGGATAACCGCCACATCTTTTCGGCCTTTTTCCTGCTGTTCTGCCAGGAGATCGTAGTACATTTTTCCCGAGCACAGCAGGATGCGTTTTACTTTTTTCGGGTCTACATAGTCGTCCGCTATCACCTCCCTGAACCGGCCTTTTGTGAAATCGGAGATCGGGGAAATCACATCTGGATGTCTCAATAAAGACTTTGGCGACATCACTACGCAGGGCTTTCGAAAGTCCCAGGTGAGCTGTCGTCTCAGCAGGTGGAAGAAGTTGGCTGGCGTGGTGATGTTGGCCACTACCATATTGTAATTAGCAGCCAGCTCCAGGAATCTTTCCGGTCGGGCGCTGGAGTGCTCAGGCCCCTGACCTTCGTAGCCGTGGGGTAGCAGCATCACCAATCCGTTCATGCGCTGCCACTTGGTTTCGGCACTGGTAACGAACTGATCAATAAGCACCTGGGCGCCGTTTGCAAAATCGCCGAACTGTGCTTCCCATAGCACCAGGGCGTTAGGTGTGGCCATGGCATAGCCATATTCAAAGCCCAAAACTCCGAATTCCGAAAGCAGTGAGTTGTAGATTTTAAACTTTTCCTGTTTGGAGTCTATATGATTGAGGTTCAGGTAGGGTTCGTTGGTTTCGGCGTCGAAGAGCATGGCGTGGCGGTGCGAAAAGGTGCCCCGCTGCACGTCCTGACCCGACATCCGCACAATTTTATTTTCCAATAGTAGTGAGCCGTAGGCCAACAATTCGGCATCGGCCCATGCCAGCGTTTTTTTCTCAAAAAAATTTGCCTTTCGGTCTTTCAGCAGCTTGTCCACCTGCTTTAGCGGCTTAAACCCTTTGGGTACAGAGGTGAGTGCTTTGCCTACTTTTTCGACCACATCTGTAGAAATGGAGGTGTCAGGCGATTTCTCAAAGTCTTCCGGCTTGGCCCTGCGGAGTTGGCGCCACTCTTCTTCCAGCTTTTGCGGGCTGTAGGGCAGGGGTTTTTGTTTTACCTGGTTGAGGCGGTCTTGCAAGGTATCGCGAAACTCTTTATCCATGTTTTTTGCGAGTTCGGCATCTACATCACCCCTTTCAATGAGTCTTTTGGAATATATTTCCCTTGGGTTGGGGTGTTTCGCAATGAGGCTATAAAGCTTAGGTTGGGTAAATTTCGGTTCATCGCTCTCGTTGTGGCCGTGCCTGCGGTAGCACAGCATGTCGATGAAAATATCTCTGCCAAATTTCTGCCTGAATTCTACAGCCAGTTCGGCAGCGAAGTTAATTGCCTCGGCATCGTCGCCATTGACATGCAGCACGGGAGCATCGATGATTTTACCCAGGTCTGTACAGTATATCGATGAGCGTGCGTCGTCGTAATCGGTGGTAAAGCCCACCTGGTTATTGATGACAAAGTGGAT
>CAYUJK010000115.1:0-4092 GCA_964444895.1 uncultured Roseivirgaceae bacterium | reverse complement strand
GTGCGTCGTCGTAATCGGTGGTAAAGCCCACCTGGTTATTGATGACAAAGTGGATAGCGCCGCCGGTAGTATAACCCGGTAGCTGCGACATTTGCACAATTTCGTACACGATGCCCTGGCCGGCTACGGCTGCATCGCCGTGGATGAGCACAGGAAGTGCCGCTTTCAGATTGCCGTGGTACTCGTCATCTATCTGTGCACGTGTGTATCCTAATACCACCGGGTTTACCGCTTCCAGGTGAGAGGGGTTAGGAGTGAGTTTCAGGTAAAGGTCGTGACCATTTCCGGTGGGCACTTCAGAGGAATAGCCCAGGTGATACTTTACGTCGCCGTCTCCCATGGTGAGATCCGGCGTGACATTGCCTTCAAATTCGTTAAAAATCTGCTCGTATGTCTTGCCCATTACGTTAGCCAGTACATTCAGCCGTCCCCGGTGAGCCATGCCAATTACCACTTCTTTCACGTCCAGTTTAGCGGCTTTGCGAATGGCCTTGTCCAGGAAGGGAATGGCGTTTTCACCACCTTCCAGCGAAAATCGCTTCTGGCCGATGTATTTTGTATGAAGAAAGTTCTCGAAAACTACGGCTTCGTTGAGTTTGGAGAGAATGCGTTTTTTTTCTTCTATGTCGGGATTGTATTGAATGAACTCTTTTTCAGCTTTCTGCTTGAACCACTCTACAATTTCCACGTTGCGGATGTACATGTATTCAAAGCCTATGGGGCCAAGATAGGCTTTTTGAAGCGTATCGATGATGTTTCGGAGGGTGGTTTTGCCTAAACCCATCGCTTCGCCGGCCTCAAACACGGTGTCCAGGTCGTCTTGTGAAAGACCAAAGTCTTCCAGTTCCAGTAGTACCTTGTGTTTTCGGCGTGGTCGTATGGGGTTGGTGTCTGATTTGAGGTGAGCCCGTGAGCGATAGGAATAGATGAGGTTTCGTACGCCTAATTCCTTGGTGGTTGCTCCGGCATCGGCGGCTATGGCCGTGTTTGCGAGGCCGTTTTGATTGTATTTTTGAAGTGAAAATTCAAATCCTTCAAAAAATTTTTGCCAGCTTGTGTCTATTGAGTTTGGGTTGTCTTTGTATTTCTGGTAAAGCTCGTCAATGTAGCTTCCTTCTGCATTCGAGATATAGGAGTACGGATCCATAGCACTTTTTCTGATTTCTACTGTTCAAAGGTAACAAGGAATGTAGAGTAATAAAAATCGTTAATTCGTTTAAACAAATATATATACTATTCGGCAAAATTAAGGATTTTTGTCCATCCCGGTACTTGTCAACTGTCGGCACGGAAACACATAAACAAAATAAGGGGAGGCAGTCAGATTTTTTGGCATTTTAGCTACCTTTGCCTTTCTTTTTAAAGAATATGAAGAACATTAGAAATTTTTGCATAATAGCTCACATTGACCACGGGAAGAGTACCCTGGCGGATAGGCTGCTGCAGGTGACACAAACGGTGACGGAACGGGAAATGCAAAACCAGTTGCTGGACGATATGGACCTTGAGCGCGAACGCGGCATCACTATCAAGAGTCATGCTATTCAAATGAACTATACCTACAAGGGTGAGCAGTACGTACTCAACCTGATAGACACCCCGGGACACGTGGATTTTTCGTATGAAGTGTCACGGTCGATAGCCGCCTGCGAGGGAGCGCTCCTTATCGTCGATGCTTCGCAGGGAATAGAGGCGCAAACCATCTCTAACCTGTACCTGGCCCTGGAGCATGATTTGCAAGTGATCCCTGTGCTGAACAAAATTGACCTGCCGGGCGCCGATCCTGAATTGGTAAAGGACCAGGTGGTAGACTTGCTGGGCTGCGGCGAAGATGAGGTCATTTACGCCAGTGGCAAGGAAGGAATAGGTATTGACGAAATTCTTGAGGCCATCGTGGAGAGAATCTCACCCCCCGAGGGCGATCCGGAGGCGCCTCTTCAGGCTATGATCTTCGATTCCGAATTTAACTCCTATCGGGGCATAGAGGTAATATTCAGGGTGTTTAACGGCACGCTTAACAAGGGCGACAAAGTGAAGTTTGTGAATACCGGGAAAACCTATTACGCCGACGAAATCGGTGTTCTGAAACTCGAAAATTCACCCCGCGAAAGCATTGCCGCCGGCAATGTGGGCTATCTCATTTCGGGTATTAAGGTAGCCAGTGAGGTGAAGGTAGGGGACACCATTACCCATGCTGCCAAGCCTTGTGAAAAAGCAATAAAGGGTTTTGAAGACGTAAAGCCCATGGTATTTGCCGGCATCTATCCGGTAGATACCAGCGAGTTTGAAGAACTGCGGGCTTCCATGGAAAAGCTGCAGCTAAACGACGCCTCGCTTGTTTGGGAACCAGAAACATCGGCGGCTTTGGGATTTGGCTTCCGGTGCGGCTTCCTTGGTATGCTGCACATGGAAATCGTACAGGAAAGGCTGGAGCGGGAGTTTGATATGACCGTTATTACCACCGTGCCTTCCGTATCTTTCCGGGCAGTAAAAACGGACGGTACATATAAGGTAGTGAACGCCCCGTCTGAAATGCCCGAGCCCAACACCATTTCTCATATTGAAGAACCTTTTATCAAGGCGCAGATCATTACCAAAAGTGATTACATCGGGGCGGTAATTGCTTTATGTATGGACAAGAGGGGGATTATCATTAATCAACACTATCTCACTACAGACAGGGTAGAGATGATCTTCGAATTGCCCCTTTCAGAAATTGTATTCGACTTTTTCGATAAATTAAAGACCATATCCCGTGGTTATGCCTCGCTTGACTATGAATTGATTGGCTACAGGCAGTCGAACATGGTGAAGCTCGATATCATGCTAAATGGTGAGAAAGTAGACGCCCTTTCGGCCATTGTTCATAAAGACAAAGCGTATGAATGGGGTAAAAAGCTGTGCGAAAAACTCAAGGAACTGGTGCCAAGGCAGATGTTTGAAATTGCCATTCAGGCAGCGATAGGAATGAAGATTGTAGCCCGCGAAACCATTAAGGCCATGCGCAAAAATGTACTGGCCAAGTGCTATGGAGGTGACATTACGCGTAAGCGTAAGCTTTTAGAAAAACAGAAAAAAGGAAAAAAGAGAATGCGAAACGTAGGCAATGTGGAGATTCCGCAAGAGGCGTTTATGGCTGTGCTGAAACTGGACTAAGCAGATGCCGGAATGCTGCATAGCGGTGGGTCGTATTCATAGAAAACATAAGGTAAAACCCCTAAATCACTCAAAACTATGGCGGAAATCATCGATGGAAAGGCGACAGCAGAACGCATACAGAATGAGATAGCAGAAGAAGTTAAAAAATTAAAATCAAAAGGTGGAAAAACGCCTCACCTGGCGGCGATCCTGGTAGGGAATGACGGCGCCAGCGTTACGTATGTAAATGGAAAAGTAAAAGCCTGCGAGCGCGTAGGTTTTGGCTCTACCCTCGTTCATCTCCCGGAAACTACGCCGGAGAATGAACTGCTGGCAAAAGTGCAGGAACTGAATAACGATCCTGAAATAGATGGATTCATCGTACAAGTACCGCTACCCGGGCACATCGACGAACAAAAAGTAGTTGCCGCTATCAGCCCTGATAAAGATGTAGACGGTTTTCATCCGGTAAATATGGGCAAGATGGTCCTCGGGTTGCCGGGTTTTGTGCCTGCCACGCCCAAGGGAATCATGATGCTGTTGGAAAAAAATAATATTGAAGTATCGGGTAAACACTGCGTGGTAATGGGCCGCAGTCACACTGTGGGTACTCCCGTGAGCATTTTGCTGTCGCGCAAGGCTACTCCCGGCGACGGCACCGTAACACAGGTGCATAGCCGCACAAAAGACATCGCCCATCACACCCGTCAGGCAGATATCCTGGTGGTGGCTATTGGTAAGCCTGATTTTGTAACCGCCGATATGGTGAAAAAAGGCGCCGTAGTGATCGATGTGGGCATCCACCGGGTAGATGCTCCCGAAAAGAAAAGTGGTTTTCGCCTGAAGGGCGATGTGAAGTTTGAGGAAGTGTCGCAGGTAGCCGGCAAAATCACGCCGGTACCAGGCGGCGTAGGCCCTATGACTATCACGGCTCTGTTGTACAACACACTATTA
>CAYUJK010000114.1:0-9890 GCA_964444895.1 uncultured Roseivirgaceae bacterium | reverse complement strand
GGCATTATGGCAGCCCTTCCGTCAGAGAACGAGCGAACGTGTTTTATTTTGTCGACTTTTGGAAACAGAATTTCACCCTGTACATTTACAAAGCCGTATTGTTTTTCCCGGGGGAGAAAGACAAGGGCAAGACCTTCAGAAAAGGGATTACATGTAGAAAACTGCGGCTTTATGACAAACTCTCCCTTGAGATTAATAAAGCCCCAGTCTTTTGAATCGGCTGATTTCACCATGATCATGTATTCCTGGGCGAAAGCACCCAGGGAAAGCGTCAGTGTAAAAAATAGCATGATTAAGTGTCTCATTATCATAAAGTTTGCGAGTTACTTTGCTATTTAGTTTCTAGTATTACAACATCCTTGATAGCGTGGCACGACGGTTTTAGAACCCAATTACCTTTTTTATCGATGATTCCCCATTTGTCATCTTGCTTTACTGCTGCAAACCCGTTCTTGAAATTTCTCAGACCTTGAAAAATAGGTGCTACTACCCATTTAAACTCATTATCATAAAATCCGTATTGACCATCCTTTCTTCCAATTGCTAAACCTTCTTGGAAGTTGCTCCACCGCTCTGTTTGGTCGGTACATTTTACTTGTCCTTGTGTATCCACATAGCACCACTCTTTTTGAATCTTAACTCGAGCGAGTCCACTTAGAGCATCAAAATCATTTGCGTGATTGAAACGTGGTTTTATTGCCCATTCTCCTGTTTTATCTAGGAACCCTACATCGTCATTTGTATTTTTTGCCCACGCCAGACCGGCATTAAAACTGCCAACGGAAACAAACTTGGCGGAAATAACAACGTTACCTTGCGTATCGATAAACCCCCATTTGTTATCTAAAGATTTAAATTGAGCAAGTCCGTCAAAAAAGCTATTCATAGTTGCAACGGAGTCACTTTTAATTTCTATTTCGCTACCATTTTTGTCTATTATGACCCAATGATTTTTAGTAAGCTCCGCTGTTGCGAAGCCCCCATTAAACTTGTTAACATTGGTGAATTTTATTTCAGTCACCATTTTACCCTGGGTGTTCATATATCCCCACTTTGATCCAACTCTTATGCGAGTCATACCATCATCAAAACCTTGCATTCCTCTGCCAATTACATTCGCAATGATAAAATGTTCGACTTCTGTTTTTAGAGTGTCGCCTTTTAGAGTGATGAAATTGTATTTTTTGGTGTTTCTATTGAAAATGGGCGCTAACCCCTCGGGACAAAATGGCCCATTTTTTTCGAATTGCGGCTTGATAATTACCTCACCTTGTAGATTTATGTAGCCCCAATCTTTCTCTCCCCATGGTCGGGCCATGATAATATAATCTTGACAAAAAGAATATTCCAGAAGGAACAGGATGCAGAGTGTTGTAAAAATGATTTTCATTTGTCGTAGGTTTTTGTAAAAAATTCGTTTAAAAAGCTCATTCAAATTACTCTTAAAAAAAAGAAAACCTCAACATAAAATCATAAAAAATATAGTCAACTCAATTCCAACCTCATCAATAACCTGTCAACCTATTTCATGAGGGATCACAATATCCAATAACGATTAACGAATAACCAATAACTATTCTCGTGATGAATTTGACATCCTATTAATTGCCCTACAAGGAAACCACAGGATAGTACCCTCCCTTTTATTTGCCTAAATTCAGGAATGAAAAAAGCGGTATCGATACTCATTTATATCCTATCCTGCTCTCTTGGATATGCACAGAGCGAATGGACAAAAGGAAATTTTAAAGTTCGACTTACGGATAATACCCTCTCGCTGTGGCACGAAGGACACGAGATAGCCGTAGTCAATGAATTGGCCTTTAATTTTGTTTCTCCCTCAGCCATTGCCATGCACCGGCAAGCACAAGATTCAGTGGTTTTCAAGCTCACTTTCGACGAAAACGACGGTTTTGATGATGATTTCCCTGCTGAAATATTCCTCACTATTCACCAGCAAGGTCGATCTTTTCGATTTCTGACAGGGCACCCATCTTTCAGACACATTACCATCAACCTCAAAGACCGGCAGGAGCATTACTTTGGGTTGATCGAAAAGCTCTATCCCAATAATAGGAAAAACCCGGATCTGCGAGGGCAAACCGTGGACGTAGAAGTATATGCCCAGGGCGAGCGCGACTATGCAGAAAACTACGCCTCTGCCTATTCAGCTTTTTTCATGAGCAGTCATGGCTATGGCAGCTTTTTCGACACCTTTGCCAAGGGACGTTATAGGCTGGGTGTGGAAGGCGTCACGGAAATCTACCACCAAACCGGCCAGTTGGATTGGCACATATTCTATGGTCCTTCTGGTGATAAAATTCATAAGGAATATTATCAGGTAATCGGGAGCCCCAAGTATATACCGATGTGGGCGTGTGGCCCGGTCTTCTGGCGCGATCACAACACCGGGAGCCAGGAGATCCTGGATGATATCGCCAATTATGCTGAACTCCAAATCCCCCTTACTGCCTGTTTCGTGGACCGGCCTTACAGCAATGGCACACACGAGTGGTCGGCCATGGACTTCAACACCAATTTTGCCAACCCTGAAAAGTGGATCAAAACAATCAATGAAGAGTACGGCATGGAATTTATGACCTGGGTGGGCTCGCTTACTTTTGGAGATACGGACTTTCCGGGTCTGCTTCCTAACTACCGGGGATACCTGGATTTGACACACCCCGATGCCGTAAAGGAATACGAAAGCCGGCTGAAAACCCATCAATATCCGGCAGGAGTGAAGGGCCACAAGATGGACCGGGCCGATGAAAACTTTCCCATGACCGCGCAGTGGCACGATCCGGTAGGCGAGTCAGAAACAAGAAATAAATATGTATACCTGCATTCCAAGGTCATTCATGATTTTCTCAGCCGGGCACACGGCAAAGACCAGTTCAACTTTGCCCGGGCGGCTTTTCACCGCTGTCAGCCCTACCTGAGTGCTATTTGGGGCGGTGACAGCCGGTCTAACTGGCAGGGAATGGCCGGAAACATGGCTAACGCTACACGGGCCGGATTCATGGGGTTTCCCGTTTGGGGCAGCGATACAGGGGGCTATCTGGGCGAGGGGAGGATTAATGAAACCCTTTACCGAAGATGGCTGCAGTGGAGCGCCTGGAGCGGCATGTTCCAGGTAAAGATAGACGGCGCGGGAGGTAGTGGCGAAGATCGCGCCCCGTGGAGCTACCCGGCGTCATTTCAGGAGGTGTACCGGCAAGTAAGCGAACAAAGAATGGCCTTGCTACCTTACATTTATTCGCAGGCCAATACGGCTCACATAAATGGCGTAATGATGAAGCCCCTTGCCTATCTATATCCCGATGACAGCACTACCTATTCCATTTGGGATGAATACGTATTTGGCAATGCCTTTTTGGTAGCTCCGGTTTTTTCCGCAGATAATTCCCGGGAGGTTTATTTCCCCGAAGGCCGGTGGTATGATTATTACGATCTCTCAAAATCTTTTGAAGGCCCGATGTCGGTAAACATAGACGTGCCCGCGGAAAGCATTCCAGTGTTTGTAAAGGCTAATTCCATCTACCTGACGGGCCAGGTATTTCAGGGGAGTGCCAAGGCGTGGCAGGGTAATCTTAAAGGCAATGAGTCCGTCACCGTTCACCTGGCGCCGGGAAATACCGGGGACGCCGCCGTTTTTCAGTATATCGACTTCCTGGATAGTGATAAAGAAAAGTTGTTGTCGTTGGATCGGGAGTCTCATGAGATCGTCTTTAAATCAGGGGCTGTCAAGGCGCTGTCGGCTATTGAAGTGATCTGTCCGGAGACACCCGCTAAAGTGACACTTAATAAGAAAAGGGCGACTTCGGAATACGACGAAAACACCAGGCTATTGAAAATAAAAGTTCAGAAGCACGAACCCATAAACCTTGTGATCACCTTTTAAAATCGACTTGTACCACTATGAAAAATTCCACACTCATCCTCTTATTCCTCGCCCTATTGTCAACACCGGGCTTCAGCCAGCCCTGGGTGCCCGATCTTGGCAATGGAAAGTATAAAAACCCCATTATTTTCGCTGACTATTCCGATCCGGACATGATTCGCGTAGGCGATGATTTTTATATGGTGGCTTCCAGCTTCAATACCATGCCCGGCATACCGGTGCTGCATTCCAAAGACCTCGTGAACTGGCAGATCATCGGGCACGTGTACGACAGTCTGCCGCTCGAAAAATTCGACAAACCAGCGCACGGCCAGGGCTCATGGGCGCCTTCCATTCGTCATCATAATGGGCTCTTCTATGTGTATTTCTGTACCCCACATGACGGACTTTTTATGGCTACGGCCAAAGATCCTGCCGGGGAGTGGGACCTTCATTTTGTGGAAGAAGTAGAGCTCTGGGAAGACCCCTGTCCGCTATGGGATGACGATGGCAATGCCTACCTGGTGAGGGGCAAGCTGCGTGCGGATATACTTTACCTTCATAAGATGAGCCCGGATGGAAAGAAAATTCTGGACAATGGTACGGTGATCTACCACAACGAAGAGCGGCAACCGATCATCGAAGGGCCTAAATTCCTCAAAAAAGATGGGTACTACTACATACTGGCGCCGGCGGGCGGTGTGCCTACTGGATGGCAAACCGTGCTGCGATCGAAAAACATCTATGGCCCCTACGAAGATAAAATCGTGCTTCATAAAGGAAGCACAGAAATTAACGGTCCGCACCAGGGTGGACTGGTAGAGTTGAAATCGGGCGAGTGGTGGTTTGTCCATTTTCAAGATCGCAAACTGTATGGTCGCATTGTACACCTGCAACCTGTAGCATGGAAAGACGGCTGGCCGGAAATGGGCGTTGATATCGACAATGATGGCATTGGCGAGCCCGTAATGGAATACAAAAAACCGGATGTGGGACGAACCTATCCGGCAAAAGTGCCTCAAACTACCGATGAGTTTGATACAGAAAAGCTGGGTCTTCAGTGGCAGTGGCATGCCAATCCCAAGAAAGGCTGGCATTCACTAACGGAAAGCAAAGGCCACCTCCGACTTTATTCCGTAAAAAACCACACCCAACATGGCAACTTCTGGTTTGTGCCCAACCTGCTGCTGCAGAAGTTTCCTGCTCCTGCATTTTCAGCCACCACAAAAATGACCTTCAAGCCCGATCTCAATGACGAGAGATGCGGACTAGTGGTGATGGGTAGAAGCTGGGCCTTCATTGCAATGCGCAAAACGGAAAAGGGCAACGAACTGGGTATGTACACCGGCACGTATTTCCAGGGATACGACAAGACCGAAAAAATAGACTCTGTTTTATTGAACAGCGATGAAGTTTACCTGGAAGTGGATGTCAGCGACAAAGGCGAGTGTACCTTTTCTTACAGCCAGGATGGTCGGCAGTTTACTGCGATCGGCGCCACCTTTGAGGCTGCTCCCGGCGTGTGGATCGGGGCGAAGGTAGGCTTGTTCAGCATTAACCCCAACATCAACGAAAGCAAAGGATATGCAGACTTTGAGTGGTTCAGGGTGGAGTAAAAGCCTGCATACACAGTCACAAAAAATCACTTTCCGGGCACAAAGGTACGTTGACTTTTCAGGGGAGACCGCGCTCCGGGTGTAATACCCGTAGATGTGGCCTCCCTTTTCCGTGCTTGCTTTTTTCAGTGTTCTCGAAGAAATCTTCTCATTAATCGAATAATTTCAGTCTTTTAGCGCCTGCCAGGTATTTTTCAGTATATTTTTATGTTTAACACAGGCAAAAACAAACTATAGAGGTGTATTCATACACCATTTTGTTGCCGAACAGAACCACAAAATGAAAGATATCAAAGCAAGCCTTTTTACGATCCTGGTTTTTTTGGCCCTGGCCTTGCCAGCATTCAGCCAGAACACCCTGAAGTTCAAGCGACTTACGGACGCCGACGGCCTTTCACAGACCAATGTATTGGCTGTGCTGCACGATAGCCAGGGATTTATGTGGTTTTGTACGCGAGACGGCCTGAATAAGTACGACGGCTATAACTTCGAAATCTTCCGCCACGATCAAAATGACTCTACTTCGATATCGGGAAATGACATACGCGATATAATCGAAGACAAAGATGGCACAATATGGGTGGCGGCCTTCGGGGGCCTGAACCGCTACAACCGGGAGCAGAATAACTTCACCCGGTTTACCCGCAGCGACGACCCCGACAGGCTTCCAACGAATACCGTAATCAAATTTTACGAAAGCAACGAGGGGGAGCTTTGGGTAGGTACTTCGCAGGGGTTTACACTTTATGACAAAGAGAAAAATAAATTCACCCGCTTTCAGCATGACCCAGACGACGAGACCAGCCTCAGCAGTAATAACATTCTCTCTATGACGGAAGACCGGCAGGGCAACTTCTGGATCAGCACCTATTACGGGCTCAATAAATGGGATAAAAAGTCGAACTACTTCAAACGATATTTTCACGACCCGGCCGACAAGTCGAGCCTGCCAGACAACAGGGTCAACCAGGTATTTATCGATTCCAGGGGTATAATGTGGCTTTGTACCAACGGTGGTCTCAGCAGGTATGTGCGTGAAACCGACAGTTTTGTCAACTACGTGCACGACGAAAACAATCCGGAGGGCATTTCTCACAATTCTGTCATTGCTATTGAAGAAGATCTGGAGGGAAGGCTATGGATAGGCACAGAAAACGGCGGACTCAACATTTTCGATGTAGAGCAGGAGAAATTTACGCACTACCAGTACGACCAATACGATAATTCAAGCCTGAGCAATAACTCCATCTACAGCATCTACAAAGACAGAAAAGGAAGTATGTGGGTAGGTACCTACAGTGGTGGGGTGAACTTTTACGACCGCGATGCGAAGAGTTTCGATCGCCTCTATAAAAAACCGGGTGATGACACCAGTCTGGGAAACAACAATGTTTACGCCATCAAAGAGGATTCACAGGGTAATATTTGGATAGGTATGGATGGTGGCGGAGTGAATAAATACAATCCGAGGACAGGAAAATTTACCCACTACCTGCACGAAAAAGACAATCCCAACACCATTGCCGGCAATTATGTGCTTACACTGGAAATGGCTGGAGAGGACAAGCTGTGGTTGGGCACATGGGGCGATGGAGTCAGTGTGTTTGATACTAAGCGCAATACATTCAGGCATTTCAAAAATATACCCGGCAACCGCAATAGCCTTAGCCTCGATAATGTGATGCACATCTACGAAGACCGCTCCGGGGGAATATGGATATCTACTGTGGGCGGTGGGCTCAACTATTATGATGAGGGAACGGATAGATTCTACTGGCATCGCCAGGATGTGCATGCCTACAGGTGGCTGGATGATGACTTTCCCCACTCCACCTATGAGGATCGTTTTGGAAACCTCTGGATTGGCACGGAGGCCGTAGGGGTTTTTCTTTACGACAGGGACTCGGGAAGTATCGCAAGGTTTATGATTGACCCTAACACGCCGGGGTCCTTCACGGGCAAAAAGGTGTTCTTTATCTGGGAAGACAGCAAAGACAATCTCTGGTTTGGCACCGACAATGGCCTGAATAAATTTAACTACGAAGACAGCACTTTCACGGTAATTACTGAAGACGACGGCTTGCCCTCAAATGTAGTAAAAAGTATGCTGGAAGATGACCAGGGAAACCTTTGGATGGGTACCAATAAAGGACTTTCAAAGTTAAACCCCGAAACGATGACGTTTGAAAACTACATGCCGTCTGACGGAATACAGGCCTATGAATTCAATAGCAAATCGGCCTTAAGAGCCAGCGATGGTAAGATGTACTTTGGCGGTGTAAATGGCATCAACGTATTTGATCCCAGCCAAATCAAAGACAACAAACGCATACCCCCGGTGGTCTTTGCCGATTTCCGGATTTTTAACCAAACTGTACCCATCAGCGCAAAGGGTTCGCCGCTTCCCAAGCACATAAATGAGTTGGGGGAGCTGGTGCTTTCGTATGAGCACTCTGTGTTTTCCTTTGATTATTCAGCACTTAATTTTACCGCTCCTGACAAAAACCAATACGCGTATATGATGGAGGGTTTTGACAGGGAATGGAACTACGTGGGGGACAAGCGCACGGCTACCTATACCAACCTCAGCCCGGGGCAATACACGTTTAGAGTGAAGGCGTCCAACAACGACGGCATCTGGAATGAAACGGGAAAATCAATCCGCATTACCATTGTGCCTCCCTACTGGCAAACCTGGTGGTTCCGGCTGTTGGTAGTCATTTTTGTGATAGCGATGGGCGTGGGCTTTTACTTTACACGCATCAATCAAATTAAGCGCCAGAAAAATGTTTTAGAAGAAGAGGTGAAAGTACGGACTTCAGAGATCGAAGAGCAAAAGGAAGAACTGCAAAAACAGGCCCATCAGCTACAGCAGGCCAACGACGCCATACTGGCCCAGGGCAAAAGACTGGAAACGCTTTATAATGATATCCAGGACAATATCCGGGCGGCGCAGTTGATCCAGAGTTCTATTCTTCCCGCTGAGAGTTTTATTAAAGAATACCTGCCAGAATCGTTCGTGCTGTATTTGCCAAAAGATGTCGTTAGTGGTGATTTTTATTGGTTCAATGTTGTCGGCGAAAAGATCGTGATTGCGGCGGTGGACTGCACGGGTCATGGTGTGAGTGGTGCATTTATGTCCATCAATAGCCATCACCTGCTGAACAGGGCGGTTTTTGAGAACCGGGAGCATTTAAAAGCTTCTGACGTACTGGATAGCCTCAATAAAAACATAATCAATGAAATGAATGAAGAGAACAGTGGAAGTTCTTATGCGAAGTCGGGTCTGGACATAGCCCTGTGTGTTCTGGACCGGAAGAGCGGCATACTACAATATGCCGGCGCTAATAATCCGCTGTACGTGGTGCGGAATGGTGAGGTAATCCAGGTAAAGGGCGACAAGTTTCCGATAGGATGGAACCCGGGAAAGCTCAAGCGATTTACTAACCAGGAAGTGACGATAAAAAAAGGAGACTCCATATACCTGTTCTCCGACGGATATGCTGACCAGATAGGAGGGGAAAGTGGCGAGAAATTTATGTATCCTCGTTTTCGCGACTTGCTCGTGGAGGTGAGTGCGCTACCTGCGGAGATGCAGTGCAAAACCCTTGAGTCGCGGTTCAGGGAATGGAAAGGAAAAGGAGACCAACTGGATGATATTCTGGTCATAGGATTTAACTGTTCGTAGTACTTTCTTTTAAATGAGAACGGGAATTGTTGCGTCAGAAACTTTTTTACTTTTACATTTGCGGCAATAAAAGGAAATGACTTTTGTAGATTGGCTTACAACGAGTTATCGAGGCAACCGTCTGATTTTTGACTATTTTTTTTGAGAATGTTATTGATGTTGGTGGATGATTTTTATCTGGCAACATCCTGAATAATAAATGTTTACATTGAATATCCAGGAGGAAGGTCTACCCACGGCTGTTCCGTTAGGGGGCTACGGTCTCGCCGCTTCGTCTGCCTTGACTGCCGGATAGGTGGGTGGCAAGGCCAGGGTATTCCAACTTAAATATTAAACGCTTGAAACTCATAAGTTTTTCTTAAACTTGTGCTCAAATGGTGACAAAAGAAGACATATCGGATTTGCTGGCCGGCCTGAAAGAGGACAACCTCGCATTTTTTGAGTATGTGATGGATCTGATACTGCGAATACAAAGTGAGACGGAGTCCATCGATAACCCGCCGTTGAAGCGATTCCTGGAAAAAGAAAGAGCCAAGCTGAATGTACGGATTAAGAAACTGGAAAAATACTCGGACGAGAGCTACCAGGAAATGATCAGTGAAGTAGAAAAGCTGGTGAAAGAAATCAATACCTCCAGTTCCAATAACTATTTTTTAGAGTACAAGCGGAATGATTTGATGATTCTGACCCAGGAGCTTGAGGA
>CAYUJK010000113.1:723-9916 GCA_964444895.1 uncultured Roseivirgaceae bacterium | reverse complement strand
AACGACTAAATCCAACATGAACTTAAGCAAACCATTTGTAAAACAAATAACCTGATCTACATCATAAATATTCCCACCGGATGTTTTAACTTTATTGATACATCAAAACGCCTCTTATGAGCACAGAGATCTGCCAGCATTTTGCGGCCCCAAGGTCGCTTCCCTTCAAAGACTTCAATTTATCTTCTCACTTAAAATATAATCATCATGGCTAAAATAGGAACATTAGACTTCACCGGTATATCCGGGCACGTGTATACGTTCAACGTATATCCGCTCAACTATACACTACCCCACAAAGAAGCCGTATATTTTGTGACCCACAGAACCATAAAGGCCGATATGTCAGTCGACCATGTGTTGATTTACGTGGGCGAAACGGCAGACCTCACCAAAGAATTTAAAAAGCATCCCAAAGAAAAATGTTTCCAAAACGAGACGGCCAATTGCATCTGTGCCTACTGGGAAGAACTGGGCGAAACGCGCCAAAAAATAATGGAAGACCTGCTCAATCAGTATCACCCGCCATGTAATGATTTTTAACCATTTTACCGGGTATATCGCGCGTATGCCCGGTTTTCCCTCTATCGTCCTTCCCAAAATTAAACGGGCTCGGCGTAAAGCAAAGCACAAATATCAGCATCGTAATCCATCCCAGCACCTTGCGTTTCCAGCCAATGTCAACTTCAGACTCTGAGGGGGGATGCTCTACCCCCAAAAACCTGCCCACCACAAAGCCAAACACCAGGTATACGTAGCTGTTCAGCGGGTTGTGAATAAACTTTGCAGCCACAAATTGCACCAGGAACACCCAAATCACCAGCAATATCCGCGGGCGGATGTCCGGAAACATAGAGCGAAAAACGATATTCAGGTATAAAAAATACAGGGCCGAATACAAGAGCAAATCGCCGGTATCAAGGCGTGGTGTCACCAGGCCAAAGCCCGCATAGAGGATAAATGCGACGAAAATGACGCGAAATGCCCGCCGGCTGCGCCGGTAGCCCAACAGCCCATACACCACATGTCCGCCATCGAGCTGGCCCACGGGCAGCAGGTTGAGTGCCGTAAAAAACAAGGCCAGATACCCCGCAAACAGCCAGGGATAGTGGTAAAGTTCTTTCATATTGGGCACACGCGACGGATCAGGCGCCACCTGCGTTTTGAAGAAATCAAAAAGCAAATTGCTGCCCAGGGTAAGCGACAATTCCGTACTGAAGCGAAGGCTGTCGTCCAACTGGTTCAGGATATGAGGCTCCAGGTGGCCAAGGTCTTTCTTGTAGATCACGGTGTCGAGGTCGTACACAATGTCGGCATAGTCATCGCCCCAAATCTGGTATTCAGGATGTAGGGTGTAGATATGCTCTGGTGGCGGCAAGGTGCGAAAGCCAATAAAAAGCACTATGATGGCCACCACAAAGCCCGCCAGAGGCCCTGCCACCCCAATGTCAAAAAACTGGCGCGTAGTCCTGGGCTTGTCGAGTATCTTGATGAACGCCCCCATGGTACCAATTGAGGGCGAAAACAAGAAGCCGAGCCAAACAGGAATGTAGTACGGCAGAGATGCTTTAATATGGTAATACCTGGCCGTGAAATAATGACCAAACTCGTGTATGGTGAGGAAAAGCAAAAAGGGGAAGGAAAAATTAAAGCCGTCGAGGAAATCCTGCCAGCTCATGCCGTACTTGCCCGGCAAAAAAAGGAACCGCGAGTACATCCACTCCGCCCCCGCAAGCGTGGTGGTGACGATGCTGATCACAAACAGGATAAGATGGATTCTGTATTTCTTAGGCACGAGACGAAGCTTTTGGGAGCATGGCTCTTTCCAGACTATTTCTCTCCACGTACTGGACATTCATTCCCAGTTGTCTTGCCGGCTCCAGGTTTTCCTGCTTGTCATCAAAAAACAAGGCCTCATGCGGCTCTATTCCCAAATCGCGAAGCACCTCGCGGTAGATCTCTTCGTCGGGCTTGCGCATACCCATACTGCAGCTGTAATAAAGCTTATCAAAGAGCTTTTCAGGATGCGCGTAGGGCGTCTGTTCGCCAAACAACTTATGGAAAGCCTCCAGGTGAATCACGTTAGTATTGCTGAGCAGGTAGATTTTGTAGTCGCTTTTCAGCTCCTCCAGCCATTGAATCCGCTCTGCGGGGATGTCTTTGAGCATGGCATTCCACGCCTCATCGATGGCCTCGTCACTCGTGTTTGTACGTGTCGTTTCGCGCACATAGTCCCTGAACTGCTCGCAGGAAATATGACCTCGCTCGTAGTCCACAAAGAAAGAGACATTCAGGTGCGCCTCTTCCATGATGTCAAAATTTTCTCCGAATAATTTCTTGAAAGAAAGAAGGGTTTGGTTTACGTCCAGGTTGAGTATAACGCCGCCCAAATCAAAAATGACGGCCTTTAGATTTTCCGTTTTCAATTTCTTGTTTTTGTTTGTGTATTCGCAGGCAAATATCTAATATTGCACTCCCAAATTCAAGGGAGAACTTGAAAGAGTTTTTTTGAGAATTTGACGGGCCTATAGCCTGCCTGTCGGCAGACAGGCTCAGTCGGTTAGAGTAGCCGACTCCTACCGATAGCTATCGGGGCTGAAGGCAGAAAACGAGATCCGATTCTCGGTAAAAACATTCGGGCCTATAGCCTGCCTGTCGGCAGACAGGCTCAGTCGGTTAGAGTAGCCGACTCCTACCGATAGCTATCGGGGCTGAAGGCAGAAAACGAGATCCGATTCTCGGTAAAAACATTCGGGCCTATAGCTCAGTCGGTTAGAGCATCAGACTCATAATCTGAGGGTCCCTGGTTCGAGCCCAGGTGGGCCCACTTTAGTACAATTAAACAAGTGCAAAAAGCCTTAAATTTCACGATTTAAGGCTTTTTTGTTTTTAGACCACTCAATTAAATACAATTTTTATCAAACTTCCCGACACCTATTCGTACACCTTTTTTAATTTTTTACTTTTAGGTGTCGTATTCACAACTCATTGTTTTTCAATGGATTGTGAATTTTGTTTGGTGTCCTTTGGTGTGTTTTGATTTCAAGACCCTCTCATTCCTGAACACCTGTTTGAACACTTTCCGGATGGTTTCATTTAATCTAAAGAAAGATGAATTTCAAAACCCACACATTTTCAGCCTCTTACATCCTCAGAAAGGATAAACAGAAGGATAATGAGGCGCCTCTAGTTTTAAAAATTGTTGTTAATGGCAGGAAAGCCGAAGTGTCCCTGAAGCGAAAAATTGCCTTCGACAAATGGGATGACAAAAATAAGCTCCTGGGAAGTTCCCCGGAGATCAAGGACTTCAACCGCTACCTTGACCGGTTCCTCAACAAAGCCCATGAAATCTATGACAAGCTGTTGCTTGAGGATAAACCCATCAGTGCTGAAATCATCAAGAACCATTTGTTGGGCATTGGCGAAGTGGAAAATATCACCCTACTCTACCTCATCCAATACCATAATGAACAAATGGTCAACACCTTGTCTCATGGCACCTTGAAACATTACCGTACCACGAAAAAGTATTTGGAAAGGTTTCTTAAAGCTAAGAAAAACTGACCTTCCACTTGGCCAGGCATACCTTTGCTACAACCGTGACGCTTTCCAATGGAGTGCCTATTGAATCAGTATCGAAAATGTTAGGTCATACCAAGATTGCGACCACTCAGATCTACGCCAGGGTGGTGGAAAGAAAGCTCAGTGAAGACATGGAGAAGCTCCGGGAGAAGTTAGGTTCTACTGATGGCAGAAATATCCGCAAAACTCATGTTTCATAATTCAACCCATCGAACCGATATGAAGATTAACTTATTCGACAGAGCGGCCTATTTCATCACCGGCATTAAAGCCGTGATCCTGGCCATGAGTTTTCTGCTCATCTTTCTGATGATTAAGACGACCACCTTGTTTGTTCGGCAACTGCCGGAAGATATATCCTTGTTCTGGCGGGTGATTGCCAGCATAGCGATTGCCTTTGCCTTTGAGTTTACCGTGCTGATCTTTACAGCCAACAGTGACCATACTGCCAAAGGACTAAAACCCCAGCATGTGCTGGCTGTTTTCCATTTCATCATCAACACCTATTTCTGGCAGGTGTTTGAGTTTGTGGATTGGGTGGATACTGCCTATATGCTATTCCTGTCATTTCTGTTCCCCTATCTCACATTCCACTATGCAGCACTATTTGAGAAGAAATTCCGGGATAAAGAGAGCAATAACAGGTCGATGATGAATGAACTCTGTCGACAGCATGCTGAGTATAAATCAGCTTACTATGAGCTTACTTCAAGCCATGATGAATTGAGACGAAGGTATGATGAGCTATTGCGCTCCCATACGGAGCAAACGAAAGAGTTGACTGAAGTGAAAAGGAAGCTGAGTAGGAAAAGGAATGGTGTTAGGGAGAATGGAAGGGAGATCGTTTTGTGAGCGCAATTTGGAATATAGAATATCGGATCATATCCATTATCATGTATTTGAAAGGTGCAGGAGTGGATTTGGTTCAAAGAGAGAGAACAGACTTAGGGACAAAGCATAGCTATTCCATTTGTTAACATTTCCTTGGATTACCTATATTTACAAATCAATTTGCCTTACAGCAGCGTAAAAATTAGTTATGAAAGTTAAACTTTTAAAGAACAGGTCAGGAGATCTTTCCGGGTTAGTTATTCCGGCAGAGGACTTAAGTAGGCTTAAAAATTCAGTAAAGCACGATACGGAATTTTATAGATTGCTTGATGACCTGGTCAAGGAGCAAAATATCCAGGCCTTGAAAAATAAAACCGGCCTGCCAAATGGACTTACAGTATCGGCAACCGAAAAGGCCATGAAGGAAACCACTGAAAAGTTATACACTGATGCTTTCAATAAGGGTATCCCTATGTACTACCAAGACGGCAGGACTAGCGAATCGCAATTTATTCGTGCTAATCCTGATGGCTCTGAGGACCTTGTTGAATTTGACATGAAGGAAGACAATTACAAGTTTGTAAAGCAAGCGGAGCCTGTTGGCAGAGGCCAGTGGGCTTACCTTGTACCTACCCGTGATTAAATGACTGTTAAGCCTTTATTCTACATTATAGCTGGTCCAAATGGAGCTGGAAAAAGCACGTATGGCCATCATTTTGTACCTCAAAAAGTAAACGTCTTCAATGGAGACCTTGTTTATGCTGACCTTATAAAGCAAACTT
Organism: uncultured Roseivirgaceae bacterium; assembly: GCA_964444895.1. Lineage (GTDB taxonomy): Bacteria > Bacteroidota > Bacteroidia > Cytophagales > Cyclobacteriaceae > CAJXNP01. The sequence continues at coordinate 4,721 of CAYUJK010000113.1, read as the reverse complement.
TGCCTGTGAAAGCAATTTCATTTCCTGCTCACACATTTCTCCAAATATTATCCTTCTTATTAAAAATGTCCCTGTTCTGCTTGTGTTTTTCGAGCAATTGATGGATGTCATCATAGTCGTAAAAGATAACTCCACCAATCTTGGTAAAGGGAAGGGTGCCATTGGCCCGGAGGTTTTGCAGGGTTCCGGGAGATACCATGAGGAGTTTCATGACTTCATGGGATTTAAGCCATTTGCGGGCGGGCATTGTTTGTCTTTGCGACAAGAGCATTTTAAATTCCTCCAGAAGAGTTTCCTTGAACCTTTCCAGGTCTTCAACGGTGATGAGGTTTACATCCATGATCTTTTGACATTTGTTTTCCACATCATGCTAAAATATGCCGGGTTCATGGATTCTGAGTTCTGTCGATTTTTTCAGTTTTGTGTTCATTGTTCCCGAAGATTCCTGATTTGGGACTATTATGGTGTACTTCTTCGACCAAAATTTTACTACCCATGGTTTTATTTCAATCAAAACTCCGGGAGAAGAAAGGTGAAGACCGGTCTATGATCGATGAACTGAGCTGACAACAGGCTGAGTACAGGTCAGCTTATGCCAAGCTGAGATCAACCTACCATGAGCTTACTTCAAGTCACGATCAATTGGGAACTATTTTTTTTACCAACTTTCCAAAGTCTTCCAGGCACGACTCTGGAGTGGATGGCCTGCCTGCGTTAAAACTTCGGCAGGCAAGATAGTTTTTGTATACAACAATACATCTTGCTCCCCGCTTAGGCGGGGCATCTTAGTTGTAGGCTTTTGTTAATTTTATTGAAGGTCGTCTTCAAGATTGTTCGTCATTGTGTGCTCTGACGAAGCTCTGTGGCAGCAAGCTACAGTTCAGGGTAGGAAGATCTTCTGGCTCCCGGTATTTGAAGTAGAAAAAGAGCAACACGAGCTTAAAGAAGAAATCATTGCCGAAGCCAGCCTGTCCATAGAATACCCGATCACGGTGAAGGTGGGAAAAGCTAAAACAACGATAGGCAGCAAAGAAGAATTCCTTCACCGGAGGCTGGCCTTGCAGTCGGCCATGAAAAGGGTAATGGAGGGCGCCAAATACAACCGGTCCGGGAAGGGAAGAAAAAGAAAGGCCAAAAGCATTGAGCACTACAAACGGGCAGAGCGGCAATATGTGGACTACAAGCTTCATGTGTACAGCCGGAACCTGATCGACTTTTGCGTCAAACACCAGGCGGGAACTTTGATCCTACTAAACCAGCAGCAAAAGGAAGAGATCGCCAGGGAAGAAGAATTCCTGCTCAGGAACTGGAGCTACTATGAGTTATTGACAAAAATAAAATACAAGGCAGCAAAGGCAGGGATTGAAGTCATTGTGGAATAGTGTAATCATAGAGAGGCTGCTTGTACAGCCGTAGGGTGAGGCTAAATGCACTCACTGAATATCTTTAGAAAAAGGTATATACAATGCGTGGGCTCACTTATATTACCTTATTTTCATGGCCAAGGTGGTCGATAATTGAGAATGGAGAAGGCAGTTAGAGTGCTAGCAACCCTAAAAAACATTTCAACCTGTTATTCCAGAAATATCCCTGATTTGCCGCACTAAGTAAAGTCAACTAAAATTTGAATATCACTCGTATCGGAGCGTTGTTGCGGGATTCATACGAATGGTTTTCCACGAATACCCAGCTATCAACATCCCCATCACAATCAGTATCACTAGATGAACAATAAGGAATGTGTAAAACGGAAGGTCAATTTTGTATTGAAAATTACTGAGCCAGTTGGATAAAAAATAATATGCTGACACGAATGCCAGAACTCCCGCAATAACAAACTGCCACAAAAAGTCCTTTATCAACAGCAGAATAAGATTGGTTGAGTTAGCTCCCTGAATTCTTCGGATGCCAATTTCCTTAACCCGCCTTGCAACACTAACAGACATAAATGCAAGCATGCCGCCTATAGTAATAATAATTGTTAGCAAACCGGCCACCCGGGATGATTTATAGATACGATTCTCCATAGCGTAATACTGACTCACCTTGTCTTCCATAAACTCGTAGTCGAAAGGAGCCTCGGGAAATATCGCTTCCCAACTCTTTTTCAACCCTGAGATAGTATTTGCTTTATCATGGGTATGCAATCTCAGCGAAAGGTAGCGATAGATCGATCTGTCCCGAATATGGATAAGCGATATTGGGGATACCGATTCAAACAATGAACCAAAATGAAAATTTTTAACAACTCCGATAACAGTCAACGGCTCCTTATTTTCATCATAAATAATTTGGTTCCCGATGGCAGACACTGGTGTCCATCCGAAGTTTCGGGCTGCTTTTTCATTAAGTACTACCCGATCACTGATGTAATCTCCCTCTTTATGGTGAAAAAAGCTGCCAGCAATAAGTTTTAGACCAAAAGCTTCCGCAAAATTTTCATCCACTTTCAATAGTGGCATGTCAACTTCTTTCCCATGATCTGTATGGAAATTGTAGCGGTGCCCTGCATTACCATCGGGAACCTCATAGGAAATGCTTGCATTGATGACGCTGCCCTCATTGAGAAAGACATTCCTTACTGCCTCTAATCTCGATAATCCTTTTTCATTCCATTCCCTGGGCACAGAAGTAATTACGAGAATGTCTAGTTTGTTGAAGCCGAGATCATAGTCTTGCGTAAACCTCAATTGCCGGGCAATAAATACGGAAGAAATCAGCACAAAAGAGGCCACACTTATTTGAAAACACAATAAGGATTTCCGGGTGAATTTACCTTCACTATAGGCCGGCAGTTTTCCTTTTACCGCATTGACTATTTTAAAAGCTGATAACCGGAATGCAGGATATAAGCCACCCACACAACCGGTAAGGACTGAAATGAGCAATATCCACAAGAAAACGGTAACATCAAATTTATGGATAGCTACCAGAGGCTTATCAAGCAAATGCTGAAATACCGGCCGCAAAAAAACATATAAGACAAAGGCCAAGAGCATTGATAGCAATGCAGTGAAGATACTTTCGATCAGAAATTGTGAAATGAGTTGCCGTCTTAGTCCTCCAAATAGCTTTCTCAATCCTATTTCCCGGAGACGATAGGATGAACCTGAAATCATGATACTGATGAAATTGGCTACCACGAGCAGCAGGATAAAAATGGCAAGCGCCGATAACGTACGAACCATTTTGAGGACTTTGGCATTCCCCCATTGCAGGTAGTAGTCTTGCAGAGATTTCAATTCACAAACTAGGCTATTCTTAAACTCATCTGGGGCATGAGAGGTAATAACCTGTCTGAAAGGAGCTTCCAGGTCTCCCGGCATAATTCCATCCCTTAATTTAACAATGCTAACCATGTACTTAAACCACCAGTCCTGATCCGCTCCTTTCATAAAATACTTCAGGCTGTTCATCGATAAGAATATTTCATTATGGGAGGGATTCCCCGCGAAATTTACCACCGAGTTAGAAGCTATGTCCTTCAGTACGCCTGTAACCTGACAATTAAATTGTTTTCCTGCGTTTGTTTGTAAAGTCAGAATCTCGCCTGTTGCGTCTTTTCTTCCAAAGTACTTTTGCGCAATTGATTCCGTCAATACTATTCCGTCATTCTCAAACACCGATTTTTCGCTCCCATAGAGCAATTCAAAACCAAACATCGTAATGAAGGATGCATCGCCAATCTGTAATTGTTCTTTGAAAATTTGGCCATTGGCAGAAGACATAATGGTACTGGCTAAGGTATACCTGTAACTGTCTTCTATCAGTGAAGAGTATTCTTCTTTCAATGTGAGTGCCAAGGGGCCAAGAGTAGTATAAAAGACACCCATATTTTCCGGGGACCAATTGCTATGGATCACATATAATCTTTCAACATCCTTAATGCCTTTATTCACGCCCATTTCCCCCGCCACAAACCCCCCAATTAACATTGTAACTGCAATTCCCAGGGCGAGCCCCAGAATATTAATGGTGGAGTGAAGCTTGTTACTCCA
>CAYUJK010000113.1:0-713 GCA_964444895.1 uncultured Roseivirgaceae bacterium | reverse complement strand
CCTTATTCCGATTTTAAAATAATTGACCCACACGGCTGTTTGATTTCTGAGAATGAAGTATTTAAGGGAGTATAAATATAAGAACTTTTTGACTAAATACGATTATGTGATCTATGTGCATATCCCTTGATTGTCATTAGAATTAATGACAAAAATAAAATAAAAAGCAGCAAAGGGGGGATTGAGGTAATAGTGGAATAGTGCAACCAAAAACGAGGCTGCTTGTACAGCCGTAGGGTGAGGCCATTGATGCACTCACTGAATATCTAATGTCATAGCAGAAAGGTATATACAACAATCCTCTTCATATCGATTTTCATGCAGAGGAACACAGCAACACATATCCGAAAGTTGCCATCGTTTTTTCCTTCAAAAGCAAAAAAAGTAAGTGGGATAGAAAGGCAGGTGATTATCGACGATCTTCAGGCAGGAAAGGTGACCTTGCAACGAAGGTTCAATGCCTGTGGGTGGCATTAGCAAGATGTACGTTTGTCGGACACGTCCGGCCAAACGGGGCACACCCCTAACCTCCAAAGTCGGTGGGGGTGGGATTGGGAAAGTTGGAAGACTACTGAATAATGTCTGTTGATAGTGTTTCCATTTGGCAAAGGCTGGTGGGCCCACAAGAAACAGTTTGGAGTGTGAGACTTGCGCAAGATTGCCAGGGTCACCCCAAACTGCTTTTCCTTCCTTACTCCACACTCAAACTCAAA
>CAYUJK010000112.1:6615-9933 GCA_964444895.1 uncultured Roseivirgaceae bacterium | reverse complement strand
CCAAAGTCGCTTTCGGTAGTGAAGGTGAGGTATTAGAGTGAGCGGCAGGAGGCAGCAGCAGGAGGCAGTTCCCCTATACCGTCATTGCGCCTGCCCCGGAGACATTCGGGGAGAATGCGACGCAAGAAGCATTCAGTGGCAACCTGGTTCATGGAAGCACTGAACAAGCAAAGTAGGCAGCAGGAGGCAGTGAATTAAGCTGAAAGGTCAAAGGTTAAAGACTATCTACTGCAAGCAGGGTAAAGGGAAGTAGCGGCAGGAGGCAGCAGAAGGAGGCAGTCCAGGTCAGACGAAGCAAAGCGGAGTCAGACCGGCTTTTGGAAGGGAGGATGGAAGATGGGAAGTTGAGAAGATAGGAAGAGCAGAAAAGCATCTGTCCCTTATTCCGTCATTCCGAGTCAGGACATTTTTGCCAAAACGGACAAATTAGGATGACGTTTGGCGGCCACCACGCTGAAGGCGTGGAATGTTTATAGATATGTATGCGACATTGCTGGTACGACCCCGAAGGGGTCGAATTCTTTCGATTGTCTGTAATCTATAAACATTGGAGTCCTTCGCATTCAAAAAAGCACGTAACACGTCATCGGTAGCCCGCCTGCAGCGGACAGGTCGGTTGACATAAGGAAACCGGAGTGGGAATCTGGTACTTGAGCAGAAAGCAGCTATTCCCCTTACTGGCATCACCCGCTGTAGGGAAAGGCAACCGAAAGCTGAGGAAAGGGCCCACGGGTTGTATCCAGAAACAAGACCAAAACTTAACCATTTGTAAAACAACATGATCGATAATAAAATGAATCTTAAAACCCCACTATTTTCAATCGCGCTAATGCTTGTAGTGCAGACAGTCGCCTGGACTCAAAGCACCACAAAACCAAGCGTAAAAGTCAACGCTGCCGGAGGAGAGCACACCATTAGCCGCCACATCTACGGCCACTTTGCAGAGCACCTGGGACGGTGCATCTACGGCGGTTTTTACGTAGGCGAAGACAACACGGCCATCCCCCACACCGACGGCGTCCGCAACGACGTCATCGAAGCGCTGAAGGCCCTGAAAATCCCCAACCTGAGATGGCCTGGCGGTTGCTTTGCCGATACCTACCACTGGAAGCACGGCATAGGCCCCAAAGACCAGCGGCCTTCCTTCGTAAACCGCTGGTGGGGTGGAGTGATCGAAGACAACAGCTTCGGCACGCATGACTTCCTGAATATGTGTGAGCTGCTTGGCGCCGAACCTTACCTGGCGGCCAATGTGGGCAGCGGCACGGTAGAGGAGTTGATCGACTGGGTGTATTACGTCAATCACGAATCCGGAAGCCCGATGGCCAAGCTTCGCAAAGAAAATGGCCGCGAAAAGCCCTGGAATGTAAAATACTGGGGGGTAGGCAATGAAATGTGGGGCTGCGGCGGACACATGAAGCCCGAGCACTACGCCAACATCTACCGGCAGTACTCCACCTTCATGACCGACTGGACGAACAGCGACGGATTGTTTCGCATAGCCTCCGGCGCCAACGTGGCTGACTACCACTGGACGGAAGTATTGATGCGGGAAGTGCCAAAAAACATCATCGAGGGCGTAGCCCTGCATTCCTATTCTTTCGTAGAGTGGCACGACAAAGGCTCGGCTACCGACTTCAACGAAGCCCAATACTTCTCCACAATGCAAACGGCTTTGCTGATGGATGAGCTGATCGAAAAACACACCGCCATCATGGACAAGTACGACCCCGAAAAAAAGGTAGCCTTAATCGTAGATGAATGGGGTGGCTGGTACAACGTGGAGCCGGGCACCAACCCCGGTTTTCTGCACCAGCAAAACACCATGAGGGACGCGATGATTGCCGGCGCCACGCTGAATATTTTCAACAACCGCTGCGAAAGGGTGAAAATGGCCAACCTCGCCCAGACCATCAACGTGCTCCAGGCCGTGATCCTCACCAATGAAGAAAAAATGCTGTTGACGCCCACCTACCACGTCATGAAGATGTTTACGGTACATCACGACGCCACACTACTGCCTTTGGAGTTGAGCAATGTGACCTATAAATATGGCGATGAAGAGCTTCCTGCCATATCAGCTTCCGCATCTAAAGACAAAGACGGGACAATCCATGTGTCGCTGGTAAACATTGACGCAAACAAAAGCCATTCAGTAAGCCTGAACATTAGCGGAGCAAATGTGAAAAATGTAAGCGGAACCATCCTGTCCTCTGCGAAGTTGCAGGATCACAATACATTTGACAATCCTGGTAAAATTACTCCTAAAGAATATAAGGGTTTTTCAAAAAAGAAAGATCAGCTCTCAGTTGACCTCCCCCCTTTCTCGGTGGTGGTACTGGAAGTGAAGTAGGATGGCAGATTTGTTGGGTAATTGGTATTCGGTGTTCGGTGTGTGCATTCTCCGAACACCGAAACCATTAGCCAATAACGAATAACCAATAAATAAAAACGAGTAATGAAAAAACTACCACTCATTCTGATGTTCTTTTCTGCGCAGGCGCTATGGAGTCAGTCGGCCGACATCCGCGTGCACGATCCTGTGATGATCAAGGAAGGTGACACCTACTACCTGTTCTGCACCGGCAGGGGAATATCCGTCTATTCATCCAAAGACATGAAAAGCTGGGTAAGCGAAAAGCCCGTTTTCGCAGCGCCGCCGCAGTGGGCCATAGATGCCGTGCCGGGATACCGGGGGCACACCTGGGCGCCGGACATCGCCTTTCACGATGGAGTGTATTACCTCTATTATTCCGTATCCGCCTTTGGAAAAAACACCTCCTGTATCGGCCTGGCTACCAATAAAACATTGAATCCCGAAAGCCCGGACTTCAAATGGACCGACCACGGCAAGGTGATCCAGTCTGTGCCTGGACGCGATCTGTGGAACGCCATCGACCCCAACCTGGCATTCGATGACGACGGACAGCCCTGGCTTACCTTCGGTTCATTCTGGAGCGGCATGAAGCTGGTGAAGATGAATGAAAATTTGAAAGAAGTGGCCGAGCCGCAAGTGTGGCACACCCTTTCGAAAAGGCCGAGGGATTTCAAAAGAGATGATTACGATCCGGGTGAAGGAGCGGTAGAAGCCCCCTTTATTTTCAAGAAAAATGGAAAATACTACCTCTTTGTCTCATTTGATTACTGTTGCCGCGGGGTGGAGAGCACCTACAAAATCGTGGTAGGCCGGGCCGATAGCATCCAGGGACCCTATCTCGATAAGGAAGGTTTGCAAATGGATCATGGCGGCGGCTCGCTGGTGCTGCAGGGCAATGCAGCCTGGCACGGCGTGGGCCATAATTCTGCCTATACCTTTGA
>CAYUJK010000112.1:1289-6515 GCA_964444895.1 uncultured Roseivirgaceae bacterium | reverse complement strand
GATAAATCCAAGCTACTTTTCGACCGGTCTTGTATCGGAAAAGTAACATTCATAGTGTAAAAGAAGTTGTATATTTGGTAGTGAGAAAACTAAAAACAATATGTTTACAACAATAAAAGGATATTTTGAGCACGGTAAAATTATCTTAACGGAAGACCCTCCTGTAAAAGCAAAGTCGGAAGTAATGGTCACTTTTCTCACTGGAAACGAAAAAAAAGCTACTAAAGGAAAAAGAAAGATCATACTTGGGGTCTTAGAAGGAAAAATAAAAACCCCCGATAATTTTAATGACCCCCTGGACGATTTAGAAGACTATATGTAAATGAATTATCTCCTGGATACCCATGTTTGTATATGGTCTTTAAGCGAACAAAAAAAGTTATCGTCAAGGGTTAAAAAGCTGTTACAAAATGCTTCAAATAGTTTTTACGTGAGCAAGATGAGTCTTTTCGAAATTGCCATAAAAATTAAAATCGGCAAGCTCCCGGAATTTAAAGTGCCCTTTTCGGAATTCGTTGATTCTATTTACTACTCAGGCTATGAAGTCCTTCCGATTAAAGACGAGCATTTGAAAATCTACCCCGATATTGAATTTGATGAGTCACATCGAGACCCCTTTGATCGGTACCTTTTAGCAACTGCCACTTTTGAAAACATGGCTATCATAACTAAAGACGAAAATTTTAAGGCTTACAAAGAAATTTGCCAAATAGTATGGTAGCTACCGCTTTGCAGCTTGGAGCGGTAGGTGATTGGGGCTTCATCCCTAATCACTGCGACAAAACCTCAAATTCTACTTCCCCCGCCATTGGCAGTGTGTTACATAGTAAATTTCATCATTTAAAATATTCCGATATTTCCGGTTTTACAATTGAAGTCAATGCTAATCTATTATAAAACAAATTTACGAACTGTTTTATATGGTCATTTTTATCATTACTTGGCACTAATTCAATTTTGTAACCATCAATTGTGGAAGGGTGAAGAAGAAATCCCTCTCCTTCTTTATAATAGCCAATAAAACCATCTGTTAAGCTGAGTATAAAATCAACTTTATGTCTATCAATTGTTTCTTGTTTATAAAGTAAACCTATTTTTTCATTTGTATTTTCTTCAGTTAACTCAAAATCAAACTTTTCACAAATCAAAAAAGTTGATATTTGGTCATGTGGAAAACCAACGGGATTAAATAGTGTTTCCATAGTTATGGAATTCGTTAAATCTAGGTATTTTGGTTTTGCAGAATAAAGTAAAAATCGATCACCCAATGATTCTCTCATTTTTTTCAACTCAATCAGATTCTGCAATTCCATTTGCAGGCTATTTAACGTCAATACAGATTTTATTTCTCCAATTGAAGCAACCGTTTCCATTGGAAAGAACTTTTGACCTTCTTCACTTTTGATTAATGGGCTTTCATTTTTGTCATAAACTATAATATCAATTTGCTTTGAAGGTTTATCATTAGGTACAATTATAAACCCACTGTCAAATTCTAATCTTTGTGGAGTGAAAAGTTTAAGGAATTTTGAAACTATGCGTTCTCTGTAAACACCAAATTCTCCTGCATGATGCAGATTATTGTGTTTTTCAGGTTCATAGAAAATATTTCTGGAAGACTTCATGTAAGAAGACATAAAAATCTCAACTTGTTCCTTATAAATTTCTAAAAAAATTTCTTTTCCAGTCATAATGATTGTTTTATACTGTGAGTCATAATTTCGCCCAACTTATAAACACTCCTCATTTTCCAATGGCTATCCACACCGACTATATTGGATAACCCTCCCAAAATCAGGTTTTAATTTTTATTAAGGATACTAAAATTTTCCCTAAGATCAACACCCACCGATTTGGTGGGGCGAACAATTTTCCGTTCTCGTTGTAAGACTTGGTGGTACTGCCTTAGCTCGGAGACATGACAAAATCAAAGCTGTTGAGAAATTCGCAAACAAATAGCCTATACACCAGAAATAGTTATGTTTTGTAAAGCCAATTTTGTCACCCTGACGTTAGGAAGGGTCTCAGATGTAGCTATTATATTTGGAAATTTATTGTAGCGGCTTTTTTGCTTAATCATTTCACGGCGACATTGGATAGATGCTTCCGTTCGTCAGCATGACAAAACGATCTCAATAAGGGGGATATATTTGGCTGGCATAGCGGAGATCCTGGTCTTACCTGACAGAAAAGTCGAATTTTATATTTTTTATAAAAAACGGAAAATTGTCGTGCACCCGGACAAGACTAAACATCCCTTTTCCTCAATACCCACAATATCAGAAGATTATAGACTGCCAGCCAGCCTGAAACGATAAGTGCATCGGCAATGGCTACATAGTCCTGTACCTCCCTGAATATGTATTTTGGAAAGGGGATCTGTATCAGGTTATTAAGTGATTTTATGGGAAGAAAAGGAACAATCCAGTCAAGCGTGTCGGGGATGTGCCGGTTAAACTGGAGATTTACGGCTATAAACGGCTCAAATATGAGCGTGTACATAAAGAGCAGCACGATCACAAAGCCGGATTTCCTGATCAGCAAAGACAACAAAAATGCCAACGATAGAAACGTACACACTTCCAGGAAATAGGCCAGCAAAAACTCGAGGTTCTGAAAAATGAACCGGGCCTCCTTTACATGGGAATAGACCATCCCGGTGACGAGGCCTTCCAAAAATAAAAAAATGGTGGCTGCCAATGCCAACGCGCCAATGAGCATCAGCTTGGACAGGAGGAACTGGTATTTGCTCAACCCGTCAATCACATTTTGCCTCAGCGTGCGGTAGCTGATTTCATTGGTCACTGAGATCACCACAATGAATGCCAGAAACAGCTTGAAAAAAGTAGCTACGTAAGTGATATTTTGCCATACATCTGGAAAATCGTAAAGAGGCAAGATGGTGGGGTCAATACCTTCGAAATCTGCTCCCCGGCTTTTCAAATACTCCATCAGGAACATGCCACTGGAACAAACCAGCGCGAGCCCCACAAAATACATGGCAAAAAGTATCCAGAAAACCTTGTAGCTCTTGAGCTTCAGCCATTCTACCTGAAATAATCTAATCATGGGATTCCGCTAATATCTTTAAGAATTTTTGCTCCAGGCTGCCCTTTTTTTCGGCCAGGTGGGTCAGTACGACGCCTTTTGCTATCAGAAAATGATGCAGAGATAAAACATCGCCTGTGCCGTCCAGTTTAACTGTCACGCCGTTTTGTTCATCCTTTATCTCCCTGGCGGGGCCGTATTCTGCCAATGCATTGCGAAGCAAATCCATATCGCCGGCAGCCAGCTCAATCACCTGCTTCTGCGCCATGGCGTCGCTCACCGTGCCTTCGTAGATCTTTCGCCCATTTTTCAGCACTGCAAAATGGGTGCACACCTTCTGCACCTCGTCCAGGAGATGGCTTGCCATGATGATGGTTTTTCCCTGGGCAGCGATTGCTACGATCAGCTCACGAATTTCAGCTATTCCCTGTGGGTCCAGGCCGTTCGTAGGTTCGTCGAGGATGAGCACCGGCGGATCGGACAGCAGTGCAGAGGCAATAGAAAGCCGCTGCTTCATGCCGAGGCTGTATTTTTTAAAGGCGTCATGGCGCCGGTCATACAAGCCCACCTGTTTCAGTACCTCATCTATGCGTTCCTTCCCTTTTTCCTTGATCGTGGCTACAATTTTCAAATTTTGCACTGCGGAGAGGTAAGGATAAAAGGCAGGATTCTCCAAAATAGCTCCGATTTTCTTTCGGCTTTCCTGGGTAGGCCCACCGCCAAACCACGAGTACTCACCGGACGACTTCCCTATCACGTCAAGGATAATTCCGAGGGTCGTGGTCTTGCCACTTCCATTGGGTCCGAGAATGCCAAACACAGTTCCTTCATGTACGGTGAGGGAAAAACTGTCGAGGGCTTTGAGTTTGCCGTAGCGCTTACTCAGGTTTTTGATCTGTAGAATCTGGTTCAATGTGCCGGGGGCTTTTTTTCTGATCAGTTAAACTCAGTATGTCGAGAAAAGTATTGTCGTTAAAGCTTTCCAATATAGCCGGAATTTTGGCCACATTGATCATGCCTTTCATTTCGATGACATTGTAAATTGTGTCTGTAAGCGCTATGGCGAGGATTACCGGGGTTTTCTTATCGAGCAGATACACGGCTATGTCGCTTTTTTTGTCCTTGAAAATCAGTATCTCCTCGTAGCCGTCTTTTGCTATGGCCTCGCGCAACACCGCCACTGCGCTGTCGGCGCCTTCGTCTTTATTAATCCGCAGGTAAAGGGCCTTTTCAAGCTCCTTTACCATATCGTCAAAATCCGCGTTGTTTTCCAGGTTTACCATCCGCAATGTGGAAGGCTCGAAGTAAAGCGTCCGTTCGGCATACACGCTTTCCCGGAACTGCGTGAAGCTGTCTTTACGATTGCACCCCAGGAAAGCAAGCAGAACGAGGATAAATATGGCGATTGATTTTCTCACTATTTGCTATTCTTTTTATCCTCCATTCGTTTCAAGTGCTCCATTCCTTTTATGTTCATTCCCCTGCTGAGTTTTGATATGTTTTTCAGATCGATGACGCCGTAGAGCGAAATGAGCACGAAACTCTTTTTTCCCCCCACTACCATCACCAGCTCGCTGATCACGCCATTGCTTTCGCGAATCATAAACTTCATATCTTCCTGGGCATCCTTCACTTCCATCAGCTCCTCGTAGCCATTGCCGGAGATTTTCTTCACCACGTCGTCGTAGAGCTTTTTAGAATTGCCAACGCTATCGGCGGCCAGCACTTTCAAGCCCTCCAATTTGCTGATGGCGGCCAGAAATTCCTTTTCGTTTTCGTCACCTGGTTCTATTTCAGTAAAGAGATCAAACATTTTACTGGAAACCGAAACCTTTGTGAATTGATCATCATCATAGTAGTTTTTAAACAACTTGCTGATGGCATCATTTTGCGCCAACGCGGCGACGGAGCTTACCCCAAAAATGACGAGTATTAATCCTATTTTTTTCATGTGTTTATTTTTTGTTTTTAATCGGTCACATGGAACCTTTGACGACTAAAATAATCATTGCTCTGTGTGCCTAATGATTATTTTAGTCGTGTCGGTTTCATCTTCTTAATTTTTTAACTTTTCCTGTGTCTCACTAAACTTTCCAAGCTCCAATGTGTACTCACTGCCCTTGTTCAGCTTGGCGGATATCAGGAGCAATGCTTTTTTTGTTTCCTCCAGGGCCTTTT
>CAYUJK010000112.1:0-1189 GCA_964444895.1 uncultured Roseivirgaceae bacterium | reverse complement strand
GCAGAATCACTGCTCTCAGAAGCCTCGGCCTTCAGCTTCTTCTCCTCTTCCAGGCTTGACTCGCCGGTCCAATAGTTATCCAAGTGCGTTTTTCGTTCCCTCATGATCATAGATTTTAATGAGCTTTTCTTTAATCATTTTTCTCGCCCGGAAAATTGAGACCTTCACATCGTTTAGGTCGTACCCAGTGATGTCGCAGATCTCCTGGTAAGAAAATTCCTCAATATCCCGAAGCTGAAATACCTCCTTTTGCTTCAAGGGCAGCCTCGCGACGATTTCCTCAATTTTCCCAAAGGTATCTTTCCATTCCACCGCCTGATGCGAAGAATAGCCGGGCTCCGGCACCTCGCTGAGCATTTCCAGTCCCGAAAATTTGTGCCCCCTGTGCCGAAACCTCCCAAGGGCAAAATTTCGCGTTACCGTCATGCAGTAGGCTTCCAGGCTTTTATAGTGGCCCAGTTCGCTTTTCTTCTCCCAAACCTTCATCAGCGTTTCCTGTACCACATCCTTGGCTTCTTCGCCATTTTCGAGTATACTTTTCGCATACCGGAACAGCTTGTTCTTCAGGGGTAATACATCCGATGCAAAGGTTTCAGGAGTCATGTAAAGAGAAGATGTAAATGGTGGGATAAAAGTTACAAAGGCTTTGAAATATTTTACAACTATAGAGAGATAAGTAGCCGAAAGGCAAAAGCCACAGTCCCAAAAAAATCTCCGCTAACCTAACAAAGCCCTATTTGCTCCTGCGAGTCTCGCTAATTTTTGTGGGTAACACTCATAATGTATGAGAATTTTTTAGGACGAACCGTCAAGTACAAGCGAGGCTGGGCACTTTTAATGCAGGTGCTATTCTATCCAATATTATTGACAAATGATAAAGTTGCCACGAACCCGCCTGCCGGACGGGCAGGTGCACTAATGGAATCGAACTGTAATGAGTCGAAATTTGTGTAATCTGTCTGCCGAACAGGCAGATTTGTGGGGTTTTCTGAAGGGAAACCGATTAGCAGTCACATAAATCTTAGAAAATTTAATCCAGACAAATTTGGGTTTGAAATGAACACAAATCACACCTTCGGTGTGTTTATCATAATAATTCGTGCACCTGTCCGTCCAACAGGCGGGTTCGTGGCTTAAGTTTTAACTGGTCTATGAATTATATAGGCTAGCGATCCTTTGTTTATTTCTT
>CAYUJK010000111.1:0-9978 GCA_964444895.1 uncultured Roseivirgaceae bacterium | reverse complement strand
TTCATTTGGTCTACCTGGTTTTTCATCAGGGCTATCAAAGGTGAGATTACAATGGCCGTTCCTTCCGAAACAATAGCCGGTAACTGGTAGCACAGCGATTTGCCCGCGCCGGTAGGCATGATCACGAACGTATTTCTGCCATTCAGCACATTTTTGATGATTTCTTCCTGGGTTCCCCTAAACTGGGTGTATCCGAAGACCTCCTTCAATTTTTCTTTTAGCGTGTCCAATTTTCCTCCTCTGTCTATTACAATACTCCATACGAAATGGAAATTGAGGTAATAATTTACCCCAAAAAAAAGTGAATAAAAAGTGTTTTAATGTTAATGCGTAAACGTGCTTCTATCTCCCTATATTTAATTGAAAAAGCCTAAAAAATTTTAGTTTTTGTGCCTTCTGTCTTAATATTGTCCCAATTGATTGTCCGGGGTGTAGCGCCAATTATTGGCAACGCAAATTTAGTTTCTTTTTCTGATTAAAAACATAGGGAAATCAAATATTTAGGGCAAATTACTTAACAAAATCTATACTTCTTTACAATTCTTATCAATTCAAACAGATAGCTATGAACGGGAATAATTATGTAGTGATAATGGCTGGCGGGGTTGGCAGCAGGTTTTGGCCTTATAGCCGAAACCATTACCCTAAGCAGTTTTTGGATGTAATGGGTGTGGGAAGATCTCTTCTCCAGCTTACCTTTGACCGGTTTGCCAAAATTTGCAGCAAAGAGAACATCTATATTGTTTCGAATGAAAAATACGCAGGGCTCATCAAGGAACAAATACCCGGGCTCGCTGACTATCAGATACTACTGGAGCCCGACATGCGAAACACCGCGCCCTGCATTGCGTATGCGGCTTACAAAATTGCCCAGCGGGATCCCAAGGCAAATATGGTGGTAACACCCGCCGACCACGTCATTTTCATGGAAGACGTATTTACCGAGACCATCAATACCGCGCTGGAAGCCTCACGGACGTCAGACAAGCTGATCACCATCGGCATCAAACCTACCCGGCCAGAAACAGGTTATGGTTATATCCAGTACTATCATGAAGACAAAGACGCCGTAAAGCGGGTGAAAACATTCACCGAAAAACCACAGTTGGAGCTGGCAAAGAAATTCCTGGAAAGTGGTGATTTCGTCTGGAACGCGGGAATCTTTATTTGGCGCGCAGATACCATCATTCGTTCTTTTGAAAAATATCTGCCAGATGTGGCCGAACTCTTCAGTGCCATGAGTGATGCCTACTTCAGCGACAAAGAGAAAAGCAGAATCGAAAATGCTTACGCCGTCACCAAGTCAATTTCAATCGACTACGGGGTGATGGAAAAAGCAGACAATGTGTATGTGGTAGAAGGCAATTTTGGCTGGTCGGACCTCGGCAGTTGGGGATCATTGCACGAGATAAGGGATAAAAATGGCGACCACAACGTCGTTGACGCCAATGCGCTTACCTACGACAGCAGCAACTGCCTGATCATGGGGGATAAAAACAAGCTCATCGTGGTACAAGGGTTAGACGGTTACCTGGTGGCCGACTGCGAAGACGTACTGCTGATTTGCAGGAAAGATGATGAAAAGAAATTCAGGAGCTACGTAAACGATGTGAAAAACGAAAAAGGCGAAAAATTCATCTAACGCCCGGCTTTTTTGTGCCCACTATCGTAGAAGATCTTATTGGGGAGCAATGGATATCATTGCTCCTTAATTTTTTTCCCATTCGAGGTACTTTCGCAGTGTTTCCAGAAATTCACTTGTTTTTTCCGCATGAACCCAGTGCCCGGCATCTTTGATGGTCACCACGTAGGCATTTTTAAACTGCTCTTTTATGGACGCGGTGTCGCGCGAGGTGATGTATTCCGACTTGCTGCCTTTAACAAATAATGTGGGGGTATCTACGTCTTCAGCGCTTGTTTTTGCTCCTACATTTTCGATGTTTTTGGCGATGACATCCAGGTTAAACTTCCATTCAAAGCCATCTGTACTTCGGGATAGGTTTTTCATCAGAAACTGCCTGGTTCCCCAATCCTCGATTTCCTTCTCCAATACTTTTTCGGCATCCTGCCTCGATTTCATTGTTGCAAGATCTACCTTATAAAGAGCGTCAATAATATGCTGATGATGAACAGGGTAGGCCCTGGGCGCAATATCCACCACTACAAGCTTTTCTATCTTTTCCGGGTGCTGCTGTACGAACTCCATTGCCACCTTTCCTCCCATGCTATGGCCAACGAGGTGAAAGCGATCCAGAGACAGCTCCTTCACCAGGTTCGATAAATCTTCGGCCATTGCTTGATAATTCCAGGTTTCACTCCTGGGCGAGTTTCCGTGGTTACGCAGGTCAACTACTATCGCCTTATAGTCCTTTGCCAGGTCGCGGGCCACGGTCATCCAGTTATCGGACATTCCAAACAGACCGTGAAGAATAACAACAGGAAAACCGCTTCCTTCTTCTCTATAATAAAGCTTCATAAATAGTGGGTGTCAAAAGTCGTAACCAAATGTGGCAAAAAACCGCGGATCCTTTCGCACGTTGTCTTCCACAGGATAGGCAAGATCAAATTTCATATAGTAGCCAAGAATCACCGTTCGCAGTCCAAATCCATAACTCTGCAAGAAGGGATTTCTAAAATTTTTGATAGTGGCCTGGAATGGTCCTCCGGGATTGAGCACTTCTGTATTAATGCTGTTTACCGTGGCCAGTGGTGAGCTGCCAGTCCATGAAGTGCCGATGTCATAGAAACTGACCAGCTGCAGGTTTCGCAGGAAATTAGAATTAATCGGCCCATTGTACAAATACTTGATAATGGGCACCCTCAGTTCCGCATTGGCGAGCGCTGCATTGGCGCCATAGAATGTGTTATAATCAAAACCTCTCAGGCTGGTAACGTACTCCACAAATAATATGTCAGAATTATCGCGCTTAGGCATATAGCCAAATGCATCGGGTCGTTCTCCTTCCTCGTTTACCACGTTAGATATTCGGCGTGTTTTGTTGAAGAGCCAGTTGTCCATGCCTCCCAGCACATAGCGCTTAGCGCCGGCCCCCCAGTACCTGCCATAGAATACGCGTGTGGCAAAAATGATTTCTTTGTGTATAGGTTGGTAATTTCTCAGGTCGATGTACAGGTTGGAAAACGACTGAGTACCCGAACTCATTCCCTCCCAAAAGGCCACGCCCATTTTGCCTCGGAAGCCTTTGATCTCATTGAGTCCGGTCACCGTACTGTTATCGAAAAACAACTCTATTCTTCCTCCCGCATAGTTGTTTACAGAAGAATTTGAAGCGGTGCTCTGCGGCAGGAAGAAATCCTGATCAAGATCGTGATAATGGGTAGATGCGAAAAAAGGCGTAAGAGACAACCTTGAGGCTACGTTGAACGGCAGGGACACGGTGGCTTCATATTTATTCAACACATATCGCTGAACAGACGCGTTCGGCGTCTGGTTTACCGTATATTCCCTTTGCAGGCTTTTTCGTTCATAGCGCAGTTTGAAATCCAGGATGTGCGGCAAGAAAGCATACTCTCCATAAAGCGAGCTATTCCTTAGATTGGTTGCGGCAAATATTCCTCCGCTGAACCGGTGATTTTCCAGCAAGTCGTTCATCTGCACCTGAAAATTCAGCCCCAAGCCCATGAGCGGGTCAATCATAAAGGACGTAACGACGTTATCAGCTGCAAAGCGGGTTCGGTAGTCAAGCGGACCTATCAGGTCCTTTTCTTTTCTCATTTTTCGGTATTTGCTGAGAAAGGAAGAGCTGCCATCAGATCTCACCACGTCTGTATCAAAAACATAGTTGTCTGTATCTACATATTCCTCCGCTTCAGCATCCTTTTCCTGGCTATCGTCATCCTCATCGCTTTGATCAGCCTGCTCAAACACATAGTTATCGGTGTTCACAAATTGAGCGGTGTCTACCGGGAACCTGTCAAGAAAAGAATTGCCTCTTCCTTCTGTGGGCTGAGTGTCGTCACCAGTTGCCACTGGCTTCCCCTCTTCTTCCTGGTTTTTCCTCCTGTTTTCGATAATCCTTCGGGCCACGCGCTTGGCATTGAGATGCTGCTGCCTCTTGGTTTGCGTGGTGAAAATATTCGTATTCAGAGGATAGCCCTCCACCACATGAAGCTCGCTGCGCTGATCCTGAAGCACGTCAAACGCGAAAAAGCGCTTATCGGCAGTGATGTCAAAATCCTTGATGCTCGTGCTAAAATTACTTACCTGAAAGAACAACCCATTTTGCAGGTCAAATTTGAAGAGGTTAAAGATCCCCTGCTGGTCGCTGACAAAGTAAACTTCACTACTACTCGGGGCCATCGGATTCACACTTTTGCTGAGATTGTTGGTAACCCTCGACACCATGTTGCGGGTAGTATCTATGTTGTAAATAAATATGTTGTAGACATCCGAGATATCGTTGATGGTCTTATTGGTAGTGAATATCGAATCGGTAGAGCGGTTGGAGCTGAACACGATAGACGATGTGCCCGGGATAAACCTCGGATTGATATCGTCGAAAATATCGTTCGTGATCCTTTTGATGGAGTTTCGCTTCAAGCTCACCAGGTACAGGTCATTGCTTCCATTTCGCTCGGCGCTCACTACGGCCACACTGCTATTGGGGGCGATGTCGAAATCAGTGATCTGGTTTACCCTGGATAGCTCCTTCCTCACGCGGGTTCCTTTGTTGATATCGGTGAGGCTTATCCAGTTTTTGCCGTACCGGGTGTATACTATGCCGAGGGTGTTTTCGTCACGCCAGCTCACAAGCGGCATTCCTTTATCAATTTCCTGGTTAATCACCTTAGCGCCTCCCCTGAAAAGTGTCTTTTCTTTTCCGGTGTGCAGGTTATGTATTTTGACCTGGTATTTTCCTTTCACATTTCGCGAGTATGCGAGGTAGTTGCCCTCTGGACTGAGTTTGATATTTTTAAAATCGTAGCTTTTCTTTCGGTATTTCTTTACAAGGGAGGTATCAGAAGGAGGAAGGTAATTTTCCTTGACAAAATTGGCCTGGCCAGTGTAATATTCCACCCATTCGGAAATAAATCGCTTATACGATATGCCGATGGTACCCGCAATGCTCTTTTCTTCATTCCTTACGATTCGGGTAAGGTTCAGAATGTTGGAAATATAGCTTTGACCGTATCGTTCTCCAATGTAGTTCCAAAGGGACTGGCCTACGCGTGTGGCATCTTCACCTTGAAAACTCGTCACTTTCTTCAGCTTGTCGGCCTGCATCAGGTCTCTAATGTAGTCGTCCATTTTCACGCTCCAACCTTCGGCCACGTAGGCCGCCGCCCCACTTACAAACCACTCAGGGAGCGAGAGCAGGTAAGAGCTCTGAAACATGTCAGCAAGGCTGCCGCCATACATCATGTCGTTGATGAGCATTTCAGCCACCCGGTAGGTAAGTTCGGTTTTGAAGGCTTCCATCGTACCAGGAAACGCCACTTCTACCTGAGACCGTACAAAATCCGTTTGCCCACTAATGTCAAAGGCTGTTTCTTTAAGACCTACGTTACTCTGTTGAAGATCAGCGACAGAAAGGTAGAGGAAGATTTTCGTTTTGTAGTAGGAGGTGTAGCCAATAATATCGGTGATGCGGTCGAATTCTTTTTCGAGGTACTGGGCGCCTATACGTGCAATTTCATTGCCTCCATCGTAAAAATATATTTCAAAATTTTCTGTGCTGTAGTAGCGCCAGTTAAAGTTTTTGAACTGAAGCCTGTTTTTGCCAAACTCCACCTCTGCCATTTGAGCATTTGCTCCAGCTGCCGCAAGGCAAAAAATCAATAAAGAAAATAGAACTCTCAACACCTTATTTACCCCTATTATTTTTTTCAGAAATAGACTTGTAATATAATGAATAATACCTTTCAATGTTTACTTCATCATCAAGATTTGCGCTGTTTTGTAAAACACCCACCAATTGATGAGCGTAAAACGGCGCCAAAGTGACGCCCTTTGCTCCTAAACCGTTAAAAAGCACCAATGGTTTAAGCTCCGGATGAAAACCTACTATGGGCCGCCTGTCTGCTGTAGCGGGCCGAATCCCCACTTGCTGGTCCACCACCTCTGCATTACTATGAATTAATGCCTGAAGGTTGGCAATTATTGTGTCTCTTCCTTTTTTGGTGGGTTGCAGCGTTTGGTCGCGCCAGTCGTAGGTAGAGCCACACCTGCTGATGCCCCGGTCGTTAGGCGTGATAAAGCATCCCCGATTGTAAATCCTCTCTATTGGCACAGGCAATTTCAGGTTAAGAATTTCACCTTTTACTGGCCTGAAGGGAAGCCAGTTGAAAAATGAGTGGTACTTTTCCGCCACTCCCCGGGCGAAAATAATCTTTCGTGCGTGCAGTCCTTTGTAGTTGATGGAGTCCTCACCGATATCCAATGCTGCATCGTCAAATGTCTCATTGATCAGCACCTCCTTTTCTTCAAAGTATTTTCGTGAGCTTCGCAGCAAAACCGGCATGTCGATGTAGCCGCCTTCCCGGATAAGCACTCCTCCAAGCGGATTCCTGACCCTGCCAAAACCGGGAGACCGGTAAATCTCTTTGATGAATTCTTTGTACTCCGGCTTTGCGCTGTTGCCCAGCCAGTCGTTCTGCTCTTCAATGCTGGCAAAGGGGCGGTAAATTTCACAGGGGTGAAAAAAATTTTCGCCGAGGCGCTGTTGCAGTTTGGGATAAAAGCGATGCATGAACGAAAACAGACGATCAGCATTCCAGGTTTTTACGAAGCGCTTGCCGGTAATGGGATTGAACAAGCCCGCAGCCACGTAAGATGAGGACCCACCGTCGTACCGGTCTATAATGCTGATGCGAAACCGCTGTTCAAGCAGCTGATGCGCCAGTAGGGTACCCGCCAGGCCCTGCCCCACTACCAGGAAATCTATTGCCATTGTGCGCTTGTTTTTTCCCAATTTTAAAACATTTTTGTGAGTATAAATAGCTTTTATCTCAGACACTGGAACTTATCAAACGGTTATGATCCGTATCCAACCTTTTACATTTAACCCCTCCTTCGCAGAAAACACCTATGTGCTCTATGACGATACCCTTGAGGGCATTATCGTAGACCCCGGATGTTTTTACAAGCAGGAAATGGAGGAGCTTGACAGCTTTGTAAAAGCACAAAAAATTAAAATAGTAAAGCTGATAAATACCCATTGCCACATTGACCACGTACTGGGAAATGCTTACGTAAAAAGGAAGTACGGCGTACCACTATACCTGTGCAAAATGGACCTGGAGGCTTTTTTTGCAGTAAAAGCTTACGCGGAGTTGTACGGTTTCCCCGGCTACGAAGAGGCTACCGTTGATGGCTACATTGAAGAAGGCCAATACGTGGAGTTTGGCGAATCCCGGCTAAAGGTATTGTTTGTTCCCGGCCACTCTCCGGGTCATATAGCCCTCTATCACGCCGACCAGAAGTTTTGCATTGGCGGTGATGTGCTGTTTGACGGAAGTATCGGACGCACCGACCTGCCAGGTGGCGACTTTGACACCTTGATTGCCAGCATCCACAATAAGCTCTTTCCCTTAGGCGACGACGTAGTCGTGTATCCCGGCCACGGCCCGACTACCACCATTGGGAAAGAAAAAGCCACCAATCCTTTCTGCGCCATTCGGTAGAAGCAGAAAATGCAAATACCAATATTAGATTGCCGGCGATTTACTACCTTTACAAACAGCTCAAATAATGATTGCAAAATCCCACATACCGAATTTTCTGACGTTGTGCAATCTCCTTTCGGGAGCACTGGGCATTACTTTTTTGTTTAACGGCCAGCCCATTGTGGCTGCGGCAATGATATGGACCGGCGGAGTGTTCGATTTTTTGGATGGTTTTGCCGCCAGATGGTTGAAATCCACATCACCCATCGGCAAGGAGCTGGATTCACTGGCAGACATGATCACCTTTGGCCTTTTGCCGTCACTTATTGTATACTACTACCTGGATCAGACGTCGGATATTAACTGGCTTCCTTACCTGGCTTTGTATATTGTTGCATTTTCTGCCATTCGACTGGCAAAATTCAATATTGACGAACGACAAACGACATCATTTTTGGGACTCCCCACGCCGGCAAATGCACTGGCCATAAGCGCCATCCCTTTCTACGCAGCCGATGAAGCGCTCAGCTATATGATAAACCCCTTCACCCTCATCGGTATCAGCCTTGTGCTGGCCATTCTAATGGTATCGGAGGTAAAACTTTTTTCCCTGAAATTCAAGGGAATTAGCTGGGGAATGGATAAGTGGAAAATCATCTTTCTCATTTTTACTTTTGCGTTGGTGGTAACGCTACACGTTTGGTCCCTACCCGTCATCATTTTGCTGTACATTGTCTTTTCACTTTTCGACAATATTTCGGGTAAAATGTAAGTTGAATTACTAACTTATTGGGTGTCATACTTCTATATCCACTATTTTTGAGGCACATTATTACTTTATTGGAACAAACGGTATTACTTCCATAGTGAGAGGATTATTGACAATAGGGCTCATGTTAACCATTGGCTGGAGCGCGCAGGCAGCGCCTACGGATTCCCTAATGGTAAATCTCCAATGGAAAGGCATCAAGAATGTGTCGATAACGGAAAACGAAAGTTTAAGTACACTGGAGGCAGAGGGGGCGGTATATCGCGGAGACTACAACTACCTTCCCGGACACCTAATCAAAAATCTGAAAGGCCGGGCGGTGAAACTGCAAATGATCGACATTCAATGTGACACGCTAAGCTTTGTCGAAAAGAGAATTTTCCGCCGGATGTATGACCATTCTTTTGCTCCCCTTCAATGCCGCACTTACAATCGCAACGGCGAGGTTTACTCTGATGTACTAATATTTCCCTTCTACTACGACAGCCTGAGCGGGGAATTTCTGAAAATAAAATCGTTCAAACTCCTATACGAAACGACGCCCGAAACACAAATGATCCGCACCACCGCGCAAAGAACTGCGGAAACATCAAGCTCCGTTTTGGCAAGCGATGATTGGTTCAAAATTGGCGTCACAAAAAATGGCGTTTACAAGATCGACAGGGACTTTTTGCGAAGCCTTGGCATTGACGAATCAAAAGTGGACCCGCGAAAGATAAAGCTGTATGGCAATGGCGGCGGGCTTCTCCCCCAAGAAAACAGCGAAGCCCGGCCCGACGACCTGGTGGAGAATGCCATTACCGTACAAGGGGAAACAGACGGCAGCTTTGATGCCAACGATTATATTCTTTTCTATGGACAGAACACCCACAAAATATCCCTCGACACCGAAACGGGAGGTGTAGCGTACAGCAACAATTTTTACTCCGATACCACCTACTATTTTCTTACCACATCAGGTGCTAATGGAAAGCGAATAACCCAGCAGGCTAACAGTGGAAATAACCATCCCCGCGTGGATACCTACGACGACCTTCAGTTTCATGAAGACAACCGGATAAACCTCATAAAATCAGGCAGAAACTGGTATGGCGAACGATTCGATGCCGGTGCTTCGAGGGATTTCGAGTTTGATTTGGCTGGTGCAGTTGCAGGTACAGTATTGCGCTTGGGTGTAGCTGCCGTGGCGCAGAGCTTTTCATCGAGCGAAATGGACGTCAGCATCAACGGCACCAACGTCGGCGCCCTCTCGTTTGGTGCTATTCCTGACGACCGGTATAGCATCAAAGGCTTTGAGAGCAGCGACACGTTTCCTTATACGGTGAAGTCCGGAGAGGGCGCAGCGTTTACCATTACCCTGAGGTACGCGGGCGCCCCGGGGGCGCGATCCACAGCTTACCTCAACTATCTGACACTCACTTGTGAGCGCAGCCTGGAACTGCATGGGCCTCAACTCGTATTCCGGTCGCTGAAAAGTACCTTGAACAGCGTTTCTTCTTTTGCCATCTCCAATGCTACTGGCGGGCATCTCATCTGGGATGTAAGCGACCCCCAAAATACCCGCAGGCAGGAATATTCGCTCA
>CAYUJK010000110.1:6918-9993 GCA_964444895.1 uncultured Roseivirgaceae bacterium | reverse complement strand
GATAAACAAGGTGGCGGGAAACTTGTATTGCTTTAGCAAGGGCAAAGCCCTGGTATAGAAGCTTTTAAATCCGTCGTCAACAGTGATAACGGCTACTTTTTCTACTTCGCTGTCCGATGCCAGGTAATCGATCGCCTCGCCGAGGCTCATTACCGTAAAATTATTTTTTTTCAAGTATTCCAGGTGGTTTTGGAAATCAGCTACACTTACACTGGTAGAGGGGTATCGGTCTTCGCCAAAACGGTGATAAATAAAACAGGCAACATTTTTTTGTGAAGGCGTACTATCTTCTGCCACCGATTCGGGGTAGCGATCCCCATCAGAGACAGCGTTCTTTCCATCTTGAGACTGCGATGTGCAGGCAGTTACTAACAACGACAGGAGGCACACAACGGCGTGCGGACGGTTTATTTTAGCCATTTTATTGTTTTTCTGGTAACGATGTATTGCGGGTCTATCTTGTGTTGGTCATACTGCGTCAAGTCATACTTTTTCATCAGAAATTTGATCTGCCGCACGTATTTCCAACGGAGCTCGGAGTAGTAGAGCAGATGGTTGACCATCTCATAGGGGTCTTGCTGGTGCATCCTTGATTTGCGAAAGCCCTCGTAGGCGCCTGCCCGGGCCAATACCAGGAAATAGTCTTCAATGGAGAGCGAAAGGTTTTCGTATTTTTTCAGGTAAATGGATTTTTCTCCCCGGCTGTGCAGTGCGCGGATGCGAGGTTCGTCAGGGTTGAATGACCACACGCCGAACAGGTTGTTGGCCTCTTTCGAAAAGCGGGAAGTTCCCCAGCCACTTTCCATAGCAGCCTGGGCCAGCACTATGCTATTCGGGTGGGTGTGCATTCTCCGGAGCAGATCATCCATGTCGTCGGCTTTGTATTTGTCCGACAGTTCCGAAAAGAAAACACTGTCTTGGGCGTCCCATCTTTCTTTTTCTTTCAGGCGTGCCACGCGTTTCCGGGTTTGTTCTATCCGGCGTTTCACCACCAGAACAGCGGGTAGAATCACATCCACAAACCTTTTTACCAATTGCTCCGGTGGCAGCGTATCCATTCCCTGGATGCTCCGGTAAATTAGTGGTTTTACAAGTGTATCTTCCACGGGGTGTATATCCTCTGCCGAAAGAGGCGTAACCTCCTGAAAGGTAAGTGCTTCACTGCGTTCAATGCCCAGAAAGCCCATCGCCGCAAAGGAGCCCACGCAGAGTAGGGCCGTTGTGAAAAGTTTGTACTGTGAGGCGAAATGAAAAAGGCGTTTCACGACTTGGTAATAGATTTTAACTGCGGACAATTGACAAATATAGGTATTATCGTCAATCTGCCAGAAGGAATGCATTGGTGTCCATAACGGCTATTGGCTCAAAAGCCACCTCACTTTCCCCGCAGGAGCAACATTTTTAGCGAGGCGGTCCTGCTTACAGCGGTATTCATTGAAATCAGGTACCAGGCAATCATCACGATCTGCGAGAGCATCAGCGAGGTTACCGCGCCCATCAGTTGGTATTTTTCAATCAGTTCTTCAGCACCGAATACGCAGAATATAATGCTGAGCATGCAGGCGATAAAGATATGGATGTTTTTTTCAAGCGTACGTACGCCGATGCGCAACAGGTATACCGGGAAAATGCAAATAGCTACCAGCGGGAATACCCGAAACACGGTAATTTGGCTTAAATACCCGGCGCCGTAGAAAGCCACAAGAAGATCGTCAGCCAGCAGAGAGATGATGCCGGCACTTACGACGATCACCACACCAGCTTTTCCCATAATCCCAAATAGGTAGCGCCACATATTCCGCTCGTCAGAGTCACTCAGCTTCTGGGCTACGCGCGGCGGCAAATAGTTTTCAAAAACCTGGTACAGCGCCGTGAGCGACCCTATGAGTGTTTGACCTATTCGCAGAATGCCCACCGACGAAACGCCGAGAATTACCCCGGCAGCCAGGAATATGTAGTTGGCCGAAAGCCAATGCGCCAGCGTAGTGGCTAATAGCCAGCGCGAAAACCGCCAGTGACGGCCAGCTATTGTTATCAGCATTTTTTGGTGGAAGGCCGGGCTGCACTCAACAAATAGAAAAGGAATAGAAATGCCATACGAACAAGCCATCACAGCCAACAGGCTGGTGAAATGCAGTCCGCCGGTGGAAGACAAAAGCGCCAGCAGCGAAAACTGTGCGGTGAATACGATGGTGTTCATTCTGAGGGCTTTACGCATATTCTGCCGGGCGTATTGCAGTTTCCGGTAGTAGTCATAGAGTTGGTATATGATGCCGCATGCCACAAAGAGCCCCTTGTCTGCAAGGCTAAGGAAGCCCGGCGACCATTTTTCGGAAAGCACAGCGAGTAGTGCGAACACCGCGGCGTAGGCCAGGGTGAGTAAAAGCTGCAGAGACAGAAGTGATTTTTCGTATCCGGTGGCATTTCTTCGTCGCGACCTTAGCGTGAGCAGCGGGGACGTGATAAATGCGTGGTTGAAATTGTTGACCAACATGATCACGATGCTGATGACCGTGTATGTGCCAAATACCTCCAGACCCAGCCATCGTGCCATAAGAATACTCAACGCGAAGCCGCCGCCGCTGAGAATGGCCTGGTCTATGACAGCCTCGGTTTTGTTTTTATGTTTGAAAAATGCCTTGTTCAATTAATAAATGTTAAGAACAAAAAACTGAATACCTTTTATGGACGATAAGTTACCGGCGACTGTCGTTTGACAATGGTTTCGTAAACACAGCGCGAATTTAGTAAAATAGCCGTTAAAAAAAGAGGGTTGGTTTTTCAGCTTCCTTCCGGCGTCGTAAGGTATACAGGACAATAGCCAACCTAAATAGCCTGGCGAAACCAAACGTCGATTTGAAGACCGCCTAAATCTTTTTAGCTTTACCCGCGAATATTTGGGAGTAGGTGAGGGTGTGATGTATGATTGCTTGATTGAACAATGAAACGATTAGTGTACTTTTTATTGATTTTGGCCGGTGTGGTTGCTTGTGGAGACCCCGTGGAGAAATCGCGGGGGTTTATGGCCCATGAGCTTGAGCTTTTGCTTTCGCAAAATAGCTCCAAGGGTTGGCT
>CAYUJK010000110.1:0-6818 GCA_964444895.1 uncultured Roseivirgaceae bacterium | reverse complement strand
GAAGAGGCCGATCAGCCTACCGACAGGCTTGTTATTAATTTCCCCGGCGATACCACTGAGTATACTGTCAACCAGATTACATCTCAATACCTGGAAATAGCGCATACGGAATTGCCGCAGGGCGATGAAATTATTGAAAAATTAACGCATTAAGAATGGCCGCAGACCTGGATTCGGTACTCAACGATCTAAAAAACAACAAATACGCTCCCGTCTATTTTCTACAGGGCGATGAACCTTTTTTTATTGATCAGGTAGCAAATTTTATTGAAGAAAATGCGCTTGACGAAGCCTCCAAAGGTTTTAACCAAATGGTGATGTATGGCAAGGATGTGAGCATCCAGGAGGTGATCAACAATGCGAGGCGCTTTCCCATGATGTCTGAGCGGCAGGTCGTTATCGTAAAAGAGGCGCAGAATATCAGCGATATCTCGAAAGAAAGAGGCGCGAAACTGCTCAAAGACTACCTCGCGAACCCTTTGCCTTCTACCATCCTGGTATTTGCCTACAAATACAAGAAAGTAGACCAGCGAACGGCAATTGGAAAGGAAATAGCGGCAAAGGCTGTATTTATTGACACTAAAAAACTATACGACAACCAGGTACCGGACTGGATACGGAAATATGTAAAAAGTATTGGACTTGGCATTAATGACGATGCCGCTTACCTGATCGCCAATTTTATAGGTAACAACCTTGAGCGTGTTTCCAATGAAGTCAAAAAAATTCTTATTAACCTTAAGAAAGACGAAAAGGAGATCACGGCTGCGCATGTACGTAAGTACATTGGCTTTAGCAAGGATTTTAATGTGTTTGAGCTAAACAAGGCGCTTGCTTATCGTAATGTGCTGAAAGTGAATAGCATTATCAACTATTTCGCGGCTAACCCAAAGGAAAACCCCGCCATTATGGTAATTGCTGTACTCTACAATTTTTTCTCGCGGCTGCTCATCATTCATGCTATGCCCGACAAGTCGGAAAAAGGCATCAGCTCCAAGTTCCGCATACCCTTTTTTGCGGCCAAAGAATACCAAAGCGCAGTAAGCATTTATAGCCGGCCAAAGACGGAGGCGATCATAGCTTACCTGCGAAATGCGGATATGCAGGCCAAAGGCATCAATGCCAACGCCATGGAAGACGGCGAAATACTAAAGGAATTGATGTACAGGATTATGCACTGACAACAAGCCGTTTTTTTGAACTAATAAAACAGATGACTTTTGTCTCAAACTGTTTAGAATGTCAGTGATGTTTTTCGACCAGGCTTTTTAGATACAAAAGGCCTTCGCAATGGTTTTCATACATCTGATTGAGCATCCTTTCGAAGGCATTGATTCGACTGTTTATAATTTTGTGTAATGCTTTTCCGCTTGAAGGTAGCCCAAAATCCTGAGGCTTTAGGGATACCGACTGAGCTTGTTCAATCACCCATTCTTCTAATCTTGGACTTATGACAATTAATCTTGTTTCTCCTTTTGAAAGAGCATAATACTTGATTCCGTACTTTGGTTTGTTGTTCTCTAGAAATTGCCGAAAAAAATTCGGATTGGCAGAGCCGGGGTCTTCATCCACCAGGCCTATTGCGCCGGGATTCTTCTTCAAATAATTAAATACTGCGCCTTTATTAGGTTGATGTATTATGTTTCGTCTGGAAAATCCTAATGTTTTAACAAAAGCTTCGTCGGGCTTGCATTCGAGTACAATTTTGTTCATTCTATAATGGCCAGTTTGTCAAGGTTAAAAAACAGGTCTACGCCGGAGTCCAGCATTTCGGACAAGCCATTGTCAGAAACCCTTTTTACTTTTGTCTCAAATTGTTCCATTTTTGTTACAAAGACCGCCAAGTCCTGTGTAGGTGTCTTGCTGATAAGTGAGCCCAACAGGTACGGATTATGTGTAGCAATGAAATATTGATTTGAATTGTCAAGGGCAATCAATTCAGCCATCTGCTTGGTGTACATAGGAAAGGTATTGGAGTCGGGCTCATCTAAAATCAGTATTGCATTTTGATTGCTTTCAATAGCCAAAGAATAAAAAATTATACGTTGCAGCGTTTCAGAGAGGGTAGGGTACGGGTACGCGTATAGTTCGTCATTCACATCTTTTGCCATACTGATATCGCCTTCCGCAGGCTTGAGCATCAGTCTGAACCCCTTTTCTTTAAACAATGATGAAACCAATTCTTTAAGTTCTTTATTTGAAATAATTAACGAGGCGAGGTTTTCTCCGAATGGAGGACTGAGAAATGGTCGGAAATCATTAACAAATGTGTTTGTTCTTTTAAATTGATAAACTCTGAATGGACTTGTCACAATTCCTTTGCTCACTTCATTAATCCCATCATGACGAAGTTTGTTTGAAATCATGCCTGGACCGTTTGTCAGGTCATTGCGCTTTACTCCATTGAGGTCTGTAATGTCTTTTTCTGAAATCAACACATCAAAATAGTCCAATTTTACGCCGCTTTCATTTTCTGCGTACCGGATATGCATGCTTAGTTTATCTGTTTTTACCTCAATAGGGTCAGACGTATTAAAATCAAAAAAGAAATCGGATGCATTTTTAAATCTGAATATATTCTTGAAAACGTCCTTGTCCAAGGTATTTACCGAAAACCAACTTAGCGCTTCGAGGATATTGCTTTTTCCTGAATTGTGCTCGCCAATAAACACGTTAACTTTTTTTGCTTCCAGTTCAATTTCCCGGATGGATTTGTAGTTTCGTATGTGCAAATGGTTTACCATAAAGCAAAGTAAGTAAATTTTGCAAAATCATAGCCATTGATTTTGGCGCTGTTGAGAAGATCTGGGGGGAATAGGCGTTTCTGTCCTCGCGATTTCTTCCGTTGTAAACTCGCTCACAGCAATGCGTGGTTGAGAGTGCTTCAGCCATACCTTTTCTCCAGCACTCGCCGGCGGTAATCGAAAATGACGTTAAGCTGCTTTTTAATGAAAAGGCTGTTTGCCAGGGCTCCCAATATACCAAAGGGGGGCTGATATGTGATAATGTCTTTCATGAGCACTCCGTCCTCGGTAGGTTCCAGGAAGTGTTCGTGGTGCCAAAGTGTGTATGGTCCTATGCGCTGCTCATCTACAAAATAGCGCCCCTCTTGCACATGCGTGATCTCCGTTACCCAGTCTGTTTTGATTCCCAGTAATGGACGGACTTTATAGCTGATCACCATGCCCGGGTACATCTTCTCGGGCAGATTGGGAGAAGTGATGTCAAAGCCCATGTGCGGCGGCGTGATCTCCTTCAGGTTTCTGGGCGAAGAAATGAAGTCCCACAAATCTTCAGTAGAAGCGTGCAATTTCTGTTCCCTGTAAAACCGGTAAAAAGCCATCGTATTTTATTTTTTCAGGGCATCGATTTTTTCCAGTACTGCTTGCGCTTCGGCGTACTTTTGATCGCTTTTCGCTCGGTTTATTGATGAAAGCTCATGCCACTCGCTCATCAACTTTTTATACTGCTGTTGCAGCCGTTCTTCCGGGGTCTTTTTTTTGAATAATGGGAACATTGTTGTGATGTTTATTCACTAAACACCGCCGTCCCAAAATTGTTTGACTCAAATTCAGCAATAGCGTTCGCAGAGTTAAAAATAGAAGGTAGAAAAAATGACAACGCAAAAAAAAGCGGCTTTTATACCGCTCTTTTTCTTTCGTGTTCTTTCAGAAATATTTTTCGCAGCCGAATGGAGGTCGGCGTGGCTTCCAGGTATTCGTCTTTGTGGATGTATTCCATCGCTTCTTCCAGTGAAAACCGTCGTTTCGGAGCGATTTTCAGTCCTTCGTCCGAGCCGGAAGCCCGCATGTTAGTGAGCTTTTTGCCTTTAGTGACGTTCACAACCAGGTCGCCGGCGCGGTTGTTTTCGCCAATCACCTGGCCTTCGTAGATTTCTTCTCCCGGATCGATGAAAAAGATGCCTCTGTCCTGCAGTTTGTCAATCGAATACGCGGTGCTGGTTCCTGTTTCCATGGATATCATGGAGCCGTTGTTTCGTACAGAAATGTCGCCTTTGTAGGGTTGGTATTCCAGTACGCGGTGGTTGACTACCGCTTCCCCGGCAGATAAGGTCAGCAGGTTGTTCCTGAGCCCCATGATTCCCCGGGAAGGAATCTCAAACTCCAAATGTTGCACGTCGCCCTTGGGCTCTATCACTTTCAGTTCACCCTTTCGCTTGGTAACGGCCTCAATGATTTTGCCGCTGCTTTCCTGGGGTACATCTACCACCAGCAGCTCTACGGGCTCGTGTTTTTGTCCATTGATTTCTTTAAAAATCACCTGCGGCTGGCCTACCTGGAGTTCATACCCTTCCCGCCTCATGGTTTCGATAAGGATAGACAAGTGAAGGATGCCTCTTCCGTAGACCAAAAACTTATCTTCTGAGCCTGTATCTTCTATGCGCAAGGCCAGGTTCTTTTCAATTTCTTTGTACAGCCTGTCCCGCAAATGCCTGGAAGTCACAAATTTTCCTTCTTTGCCGTAGAATGGAGAGTTGTTGATGGTGAACAGCATGTGCATGGTGGGCTCGTCAATGGCTATACGTGGTAGGGGTTCGGGGTTTTCAAAATCAGTGATGCTATCGCCAATTTCAAAGTCTTCTATTCCTACCAGCGCGCAAATATCTCCACAGTAAACTTCCTCTACCTTCTTTCTCCCCAAGCCTTCAAAAACGTGGATTTCCTTGATTCTGATTTTTTGCTTGACGTTGTCCTTTTTAATGATGGCGAGGTTGTCGCCTTCTTTTAATGTGCCCCGGTATACGCGGCCTATGGCAATACGACCCACGAACGAGGAGTAATCCAGCGAAGTCACCTGGAACTGCGGAGTGCCTTCTTTGTACGGCGCTTCGGGGATGTTTTCAAGAATGCAATCTAACAGCGGTGTAATGTCGTCTGTTTTTTGTTTCCAGTCCAGCCCCATCCAGTTTTCCTTGGCCGAGCCATACACGGTGGCAAAGTCCAGCTGCTCTTCGGTGGCGTCCAGGTTGAACATAAGGTCGAAAACCGCCTCGTGTACTTCGTCTGGGCGGCAGTTTGGCTTGTCTACTTTGTTGATTACCACTATGGGTTTTAAGCCCAGGGCAATGGCCTTGCTGAGTACAAATCGCGTTTGAGGCATAGGGCCTTCAAAGGCATCTACCAGCAGCAACACGCCATCAGCCATCTTCAGCACCCTTTCTACCTCGCCTCCAAAATCGGCGTGGCCCGGGGTGTCTATGATGTTGATCTTGACGTCTTTATAGGTAACGGAAACGTTTTTGGACACAATGGTAATGCCTCGCTCGCGTTCCAGGTCATTGTTATCCAGTATCAGTTCTTGTTTGTCTTTGTGAGGTGAGAGGATGTTAGTGGAGTAGATAATCTTGTCAACCAGCGTAGTCTTCCCATGATCAACGTGCGCGATGATCGCCACATTTCGTATACTTTGCATGAATTTCTTGGATTAAGCCGCAAAGGTAAGAAGAAATGTTCATAAAAAAATACGCCTTTATTTCTTTAGCGAATGACATCGATTAAGGGGCAGGTATTTCGAGTGCCCTTGTTAATGCCCCCTCTCGTGCTTTGCAAAACGTGTGAACCCCCTAATCACAGATGATTGGACGTTGATGCCAGTTAGTCTTTAATTGTCATTCAATCATAGTTTCATTAATTCTTGTTATTTTAAGGGCAATAAATTCCAAGTTGATTATGTCAGAAAGATACAAGGTAGGCGATGACTACATCCCACATTTTATAACATGTACAAATGTTTACTGGAAATTGACAAGATAGAATAAGAAAGGTTCGTGCGCTTTGAAAAAGCGCGCGAGAGGAGGGATGAGTATAAATTGGTTAATTATAGGTATTATCTTAAAAAGGTCTTTATATAAATGTCCATTGATATTGTCGATTATACTAAACAAAGCGTAAACAGAATTATTGTTTATGTGTATATGGGACTATTTTGTATAGGAATTTTGGCAATGACTGGAGGTCCATGGAGTAGTAAATCACTATATGCAAAGTTCAACGTTGATACCTGGGTATATTTTTTGACGAGCTTTTTGATTTTCATTTTTTTGATCTTAGCCATGAATCTTTTTTTTTCCAGAATTCCTGTTAAAGGCCAATTAGAGTTTGTTGACGAAGGCGTAAAGGTAAAATTGAAAAAAAACTATTGCCTACATAGAGAGGAAATCACATACGTTAAAATTCATCCTGATTATTTAACAGAGGTTAATGAGGGGAACAAAAAAGGGAGAATTATTGAAGTGGTATTGAAAGACAAAAACACCAGTGAAAAATTTGATGTGCTTTTATCTTTGTCGGAGGAAAGCCAATTGAATAGTATTATTAAGAATTGGCTTTAGTCTAAAAAGCAAATAGAAATTTAGGAGTCCGGAACGCAAGACTTTTTTATTTAAGTGCAAAAGCATTTTAAATCGTGCTTTTTGGAGCAAATTATCTAGGGTATAAAGGATATGCCCTTTATCTTCGTCAGGCTGGTTTTGAATCTCCACCACGCGGTAAATCACCGTTCTATCTGCACTCTTCCCCGCCCACCTAGCTCTCGTTTGTTCATCACCTTCCGTTCCCGCTTTTACGGGACAGGTGCAACAAGCCTAGCCGCCGATGCACAGGTCTAAGCGAGGCAGACGGGCTTGCCGACAAAGGCGGGGGCGAGTGAGAAAGGCGATCCGATATCGGATATATCGCGCCATATCAACGGTGCAAAAGGCGATAGTTAACGCAAGGATAGAGTAAGGCAAGAGAATTTTATTGGCAGAAATACGGGTTCCTGACTGGCTCGTCAGGGCGTGGCGATTTGTCGGTGGC
>CAYUJK010000109.1:0-10049 GCA_964444895.1 uncultured Roseivirgaceae bacterium | reverse complement strand
ACGCCGCTTTATCAATTGAGCTACCGTGGCGGACTGGATGGCATTGCCGGCTCGGCGGGATTTCATCACATAGACCTGAGCGGCGAAAACCGGTTCAGGATCATGCGAAACTCCATTGATGCAAAAATTGTAACGGGAACCTTCCTGGGCGAGGCCCCTGAGTATTTCATGGATTTCAACCACTTTATGGGCAACCGCACAGTGTTTGCTCCCGGAAAGGGCCTGGGTAAATTCAGGATGCTGGACTACTACCAGTACAGCACTTCCCGTGAATACGTCTCGGGATTCCTGCAGTACAATCCTTCCAAGCTATTGCTTTCGCAGTTTCAGAAGGTGAGGCTTTCCGGGTTCAGGGAGTATCTTTTCGCCAATTATTTGTACACGCCCGATTTGAATAATTATGTGGAGGCCGGTATTGCTTTTGACAACATTTTCCGAATATTCAAAGTAGAAGCCGTGACATCTTTCGTGAATGGCAGCTACCACGATTTCGGTGTGAGGGTAGGACTCGCTTCGTTTATTCGTTTCGACGGAAACTCAGTTTCATTCGAATTTTAAGGCACTTTGGGTAGCGTATCTTTCAGCGTTTTCGGCAGGTATATGATGAATTTTGTGCCTTCGCCCACCTGGCTTTTTACCAGTATTTCGCCTTTGATCATTTCCAGTTGGGTTTTCACGAGGAAAAGCCCCATGCCTTTGCCCTGCACGGTGGTATTGAAGCGTTGGTAGAGTTGAAATACCTTG
The DNA here is from genome assembly GCA_964444895.1 of uncultured Roseivirgaceae bacterium. Taxonomy (GTDB): domain Bacteria; phylum Bacteroidota; class Bacteroidia; order Cytophagales; family Cyclobacteriaceae; genus CAJXNP01. Next base: position 9,305 of record CAYUJK010000109.1, on the reverse strand, counting down.
TCTTTTACGGCGGCGTGTTCAAAGCCGATGCCGTTGTCTGCTATCGTGATCAGCACGTGGGAGTTCTTGTCCTCTATGGATACTGATATGAAAGAGTCGTTTTTATTGTGGTCAGCATATTTCACGGCATTTTGTATCAGGTTGTAAAAAATTGACTGCACAAAAGCCTTGATCGATTGAATCGGCAGGGACGAGCCGTAGCCTCTTTCTATCCTGATATCAGCATTTTTCAGTTCATTATTCAGGCCCAGGAAGATGTGATCCACGATGTCAGGAAGGTTAATCTCTTCCACTATATGGCTGCTGTTTTTGATGTTCAGTATTTTGTTGAGATCGGCGATCACTTCCTCCAGGCTCATGCAGCTCAGGCTCAGCTTCCGCACGATCTCCTGTGTGCTGGCCTTTAGCCCTTCCTCGTAGCCGATGAGGTTTAGCAGCCCTTTTATCTGCACGATGGGCGATTTCAGATTGTGAGCGGTGATAAAGGTAAACTGTTCCAGCTTTACATTTTGCTCGGCGAGTTCTTTATTCAGCTTGATCAATTCCTGCGTGCGCTTTTCTACCTTCACCTTTAGCTCAGAAGAAAAGTCTTTCAGTTGTTTGTTTTGCCGGGAGATCACATCATTGCGAGCCTCTACCTGTGCGTTTAGGTCGGCCAGGTCTTCGTTGCGGCGCTCAAGCAGTTCGTTTTTGTCGAGAATGTCTTCGAAATAGACATCACTTTTTCGCTTCAGGGTGTAGATAAACCCTACCAGTGTGACGTAGCAGGCCAGCGAGGTAAAGTAAAACATGGCGTATGTATCATCCTGGTAGCCTGTCTCAAAGATTCCTACACCATACCATTCGTGGATTTTGTCATATAGCAGCAGGCCGATGAAGTTTGGGAGGGCAGAAAGCGTCAGGTGCAAGTACTGGTTGTAGCGAAAGATGAGAATGGGCACTATGGAAGCTACCAATAGTACCAGCCGGTACACGAAGTAGTCATTGATGTAGATGGGGCCTATTTTTTTATTGACAATAGAGATGATGAAGCAGAAAATAATGGGCGTAATGCTAATCACGTATTTGGCAAATACATGGGCTTTATACCGGTTTAGCAAGGGCACGAAAAGGTACAGGATGATGGTGCCCGTCATGTGCCAGCGGTTGCTTTCTACCGGCCATCCAAAGAAATAGATGAGAACCAGCAGCATGAAAAAAGTGGCCGAAGCACCCAGGTAGGCTATCGTATTTGTTAGCTTCACCGAGTTTTGGTCTATCGCATGCTTTCCGGATACTGTCATCTCCCAAAAAAATAAAATTTGGCCTGGCGGGCAGCCTATTCGTCAAATTCTCCCAACACCTTGTCGAGCTCTTCGCCAGTACTCCTGAGTTTTTCCTTACACGTTTTTAAGAGAAAAGCAGCCCTTTTTACCATTTCGGCCAACTCATCCACGTCGGGCTCATCAGCTTCTATTTTGCTTACTATGTCTTCCATTTCCTCTAATGCTTTTTTGTAGCTGAATTTTTCCTCAGGCATTTGTCTTCAATAGTTTTTGTTAAACTTTTTTATAGTACTCTCTATTTGCAAACTGTCGGTTTGGGTAACCAGCGTGTCACCTTCTTTGATTTCATCAGGGTAGTTTTTAAGTGCTACGCCATTAATGCGCGAGATGCTATAGCCTCGTTTCAACACCTCATTAGGATGAACGGCAACCAGGTATTTTTCCAAAGCCTCGAATCGAACCATTTGGTTTCTAATTGCTTTCCCCGGCAGGTTTTTGATCAATGCTGAGAGCTGGTCCAGCCGTTGCAGTCCGGTTTCGATATCTTGTTTCACCGAATACTTGAGTCGTTGAAATTTCCTGTCTAACTCCCTGTCGTTCAATGTACAAATTCTCTGAACTAAGATATGCATATTTCTTCCCTTTCTTTCCAGTGCAATGCGATTTTCGTCGATCAAGTCGTGGGCAGTGTCTACTATCCGCTCAAAGGCCATGAGAATTTGTTCTTCAAACCCCCGTACTCCCGACACCAGGAACTCAGCTACCGCAGTGGGGGTTTTCATACGTGTGTGGGCTACAAGGTCTACCACCGTTTCGTCTCGTTCGTGACCAATACCGGTGATCACAGGAAGGGGAAACTGTGCTACATGACTCGCCAGCTCGTAGTTGTCAAAGCAGTCGAGGTCAGCGGTGGCGCCACCTCCCCGAATGATGACCAGCAGATCGAACTCATCGGCACGGGTAAAAACCTGGTGCATGGCGGCAACAATAGAGGTTGACGCTTCGGCTCCCTGCATCATGGCCTGAAAAAGGGTTATCGAAAAGCGGTACTGGTAAAGGTTGGCGTTCACCTGAGCCAAAAAGTCGCCCCAGCCGGCAGCAGTAGGTGAGCTGATCACCGCTACGCGTTGCGGCACCTGGGGGAGCGATAGCTCACGGTTCATGTCAAAGACGCCCTCAGACCTCAGTTTTTCCAGGGTTTCAGCTTTGCGACGGGCCTTTTCGCCCAGGGTGAAGGTGGCGTCGATATCGCGGATGTTAAGGCTGAGGCCAAATACCTCGTGATATTGTACGGTAGCATTAAAAAGAATTTTAAGGCCCGGCCGCAGGGTGTCTCCGGTTTTGTTTTCGAACCAGGTGATCAGGTTCCGGTAGGTGTATGACCAAATGGTGGCCCGGGTCTTTGCAGTGATGTGGTCGCCTTCTTTTTCTATCACTTCCAGGTAGCAGTGACCCTTTTGAGCCAGGCGTATTTCGCTGATTTCCGCTACTACCCAGTAGCTTTGTTCCAGGTGTTCCTGAAGCGTTTGGGTAATCAGCCGGTTCAGTTCGAGCAGGGAAATTTGTTGCATGGCTTAAAGATAGGCAGGCAGCGGCGGGAAGGCAATAGCGGGGTGGAAATAAGGAGGAACAAGGAGCAAGGGGCAAGGAGCAAGGGGCTGAGGGCGGAGAGCAAAGGGCCGGGAGGAGCAAGGACCAAGGAATAAGGAGCAAGAAACCCTAACGTAGGACGGGTAATCAGTATTCAGTAATCGGTGTGTCAGTGTATCAGAACAATCAATATTCAATACGCAATATTCAATAATCAATGGGCTCAGAAAACCATTAACTCAATAACTCAATAACGAATAGCCAATAACGAGAGACCTCACTTCGCGCAGTATTTTTTCAGGAGCTGTTGGGCGTAGGCGGAGCCCATCGTGAAGGCTTGCTTCCAGTCCAGGCAGGCGCCGGCTTTGTCTTTCAGTTCATACTTGGCGAGGCCCCGGTTGGTGAAGACAGTCGGAATATCGGGATCCAGCCGGATGGAGTGATTAAAATCTTCGATGGCGCTGTGGTATTCGCCCAGCTCAAACAAGAGGTTTCCGCGATAAAAATACACCTCGGGATCGCGTGAATTGCTGATAATGGCCAGGTCGTAGTCGCGCATAGCCAGTTGGTAGTTGCCCAGCTCTTCGTAAACCGTGCCGCGGGTCAGGTTTAGCTGATCAAATTCAGGGTCAATATTATCTACCTTGTTCAGGGCTTCGAGCGCACTTTCGAAATTCCCGGAAAACTTGTGCACCAGCCCAATATTAAACCAGGCCATGGCATGGAGGCTATCTTTGCTCACAACGCCCTGAAATACGGCCAGCGCACGGTCAAAATTCTCGCTTTGAAGGTAGGCGCTTCCTATCCCGATCTCGTAGTCCGGATTCTCAGGATTTAAGCCTTTGGCTTTCTGAAAATCTTTCAGGGCCTCCTCGTGTTCGCCTACGTAGAGGAGCGCCAGGCCCCGGCTGTAATACGCTTCGTCGTTTTCAGGGTCAAGCGCCGTAAGGTAACTGTACATCGTTACGGCCTCCTCAATTTCCAGGCTTTCCAGGTGTATAGCACCGATTTGACTGATAACGCCGACGTCAGTCGAATCGATATCAAGGATGCTATAGAGGTCTTCGAGCGCTTCGTCGGTGTAGCCCTCGTCGTACCATATATCGGCGCGTAGCAGCAGTGCATCTATCTGCGTTGAGTCAAAATCCAGGGAAGTAGATACGTCCTTCAGGGCGCCGCTGACGTCGCCCATCACGAATTTTATTTCCGCTCTTTTCAGGTAATATTCCGGATCAAGGGGATTATGGGTAATGGCTTTGGTAATGTAGAAGCGCGCGCTGTCGTAATTTTCAGTGTAAAAATGCAGGAGACTCATGCTGTAGTAGGCCATATCAAAATCGCTTTCGATGGAGAGCGCCTGGTGATAATCTTTCCGGGCTTCGTCATAGGCTTCTTTTTCCAGCTTCACATCGCCTCGCGAAACGACATAAAGGGCAGATTTGGGGTTGTATAAAACGGCGCTGTCGTAATAGCCAATGGCCTCGTCAAAAAGCCCTGTGGCAAAATGCAGGTAGCCAAGGTTGAAATACACCTCTGCATTTCCAGGCTTTAGTGCCAGGCTTTTGCGAAAGTCATCATTGGCTTTTTGGTAATCTTCTGTCTCCACATAGCTTACGCCGCGGTCTATATATGCCTGGGCGTTTTTCGGGTTTTTACGGATAGCGGCAGTGTAGGCTTCGATGGCCTCGGCATACATGCCTTTTTGGTAGAGCTCGTCAGCATCGCTGAGGAGCTGTTTTTCGCTTTTATCTTGCGCAAAAGCAGATGTGCTAACTATCAAAAGAAGAAAAAACAGGAAGTGTTTCTGCATGATGTGTGAATCAAAGTTCGGAGAGGAAAAATACTTGTTTTTTGTGGATTTTTATTGTGTTGTAGAAAATTTTGATAGAAACTCTGCCGCGTTTAATATGGGGATGTTGCGAAAAGGGTGTAAGGATAACAAGTCTTTGTCGCCGGTTACAATTGCTTTTGCACTTACCGATACTGCCAGGTACAAGTACATATCATCTTTGGGATCCCGACATGCGAGTATTTGTTCTACTGGAGTAATGATATCTGTAGCCACTTCAAAGACTAAAGTGTTTTTAAGCGAGCCTCAAAGCTCAAATATTTATCTTTCTTTTGTTCATAGCCGGGGAACTATCGAAAGCTGCCGCAATGTGATCGTCAATTTTAAAGCTTAACGTCTTCATAAGCGCAATTATATTTATTTGACCATATCCACCAAAAATAAGCATTTGTGTGCTCAATTTAAAGGAATAACATTATCCTCTCCCTAATTCACAAAATACTTTTTCTCTTCGGGCAGGCCTTTTTTGTTGTATTCATATAGCTGCAGGTACTTAAAAAAGTTCATGCCCGATTCGATGGCGCAGAAGATAAAACCGTAGTAGCCATCCAGAAAACCCCGCTGGAAGATGTATTTTTTCACAAACTTAAACACGGGATTGATAAGCACATGGATCAGGAAGTTGGCTTTTTTGCCCTGTAGGTATTTGGCTTTTGCGGATATCGCCGCATATTTCATCACGTGGGCAAGATGTTCGTCTACCGTGTCATAGGGAAAGTGGAGGATGTTTTGTTTTATTCGCTTCACACTGGCGGCAGCATCGGCCACTACCTGCTCATGGGGGTTGGTGCCCTGGATGGAGGCCATGCCTTTTTTCCAAAACCTGATCTTCTTGTCCGGGTAGTAGCCACAGTACCGTATCCAGCGGTCGCAGTACTTGTTAAACCGGTGGATCACGTAGGCATCGGCATCGGGTTGGTTTTTGAGTTTCAATAGCACGCTGGTAAGCTCTTCCGATAGGCACTCGTCGGCATCTAAAAGTAAAATATAGTCACCGTTTGCCAGCGAAATAGCATACTGTTTCTGCTCTATATGACTCACGTATTCGTGTTGGATAAACGTAACGCCATACCCGCGGCATATTTCTTCGGTTTTATCGGTAGAATATGAATCTACCACAATCATCTCATCTGCAACCTTTTTCAGGCTTTCCAGGCAGCGCCCTATATTCTCTTCTTCGTTGTAAGTGAGTACGATGGATGATATTTTAATAGGACCGGTCATTTAACTGTTGATTAAATTTTGGAAAAATAGCTCGTAATTAGTAATGGTTTTTTCGATGGAAAAGTCTTCCATAGCCGATTTTAGCCCGTTTTGTATCAGCTTTGTGCGGGTGGCCTCGTCGTTGAGCAGCAAGTTGATGTGATCGGCCAACTGCCGGATATCGCCGTCTTCAAACAGCAAGCCGTTTACGCCGTGTTTCACCACGTCTTTTATCCCGTATGCTGCGGTAGCTACCACAGGTATGCCCAGGCCCATCGCTTCCACGAGCACCAGGCCGAATCCGTCCATGGTGGAGGCCAGTATGTTCAGGTTTAGCAGCGGGTAGTAGTTCATGATCTCTTTGGGGTCTACCAGGCCTGCATATATGATTTCGTTTTTGATACCGAATTGGCGCACATAGCGATCCAGCGAGCCTTTCTCTATACCGGCAAAGAGCACCTTTACGTCTTGGGGCACGTATTGCAGTGCCTCTATGATCTGGTATTGGTTTTTGAGGCGCGATATGCTGCCGATCACGCGATCACCTTCTGATAAATTGAATTTTTCGTGAAGCGCCTTTACCTTGTCAGGGTCCACTTCCCGAAATTTGCTGGCAGGAATGCCATTGTAGATCACCTGGATATGCGAACCCGGTGTGCCCTTGGCCTCGAAAGTTCTTTTGAGTTCGTCGCTGATCACTACCACCTTGTCTGTCCCCTTTATGTACACCAGATTTTGGAAAAAGCCGCCTATGCTCCGGGGCGCCTGGCGACGGGTGTGGACGATTTTCACCTTCAGCTTGTAGAGCCACTTGGCAAATACGGTAGAATAGCGGTCATACCCGGATTGTGCGTTGATCAGTTGAATGTCGTATTTTCTCACAGCGTCCCGCACCTGCTTAATATTTTTCAGGTCAAACCTCCCCGAGAAAGTCATGGGAAGCAGATGTGCTTTGGAGCCCGATAGAAGTTGGAAAAGCAAGCTCTCCTTTCGGCATCCTACGTATACATTGTGCCCTTTTTCGGCAAGGCCCATGGCCAGGTAAGAAATGGAATTGGTAGAGCCGGCAATGTCGCCCAGGTGGGTAATGAGAAGAATGTTCATGTAGTGAGCGCTTGTTTAAGAAAAATCACGGCCAAAGATAAGAATAGCTTTACATTAATGGTATTTTATCGTATAGTTGCTATTAATATCGTAGAACAAATTCCGATCTGCTTGCTAAAGCCCGGTGTAACAGCCGGGTTATTTTTTTATAGCAACTCCTCTGCCTCAAGCTTTTTCCTAAGCTCGTCGTGGTTCTTCCAAAAACGCTTTTCCATGTCCTTGTATGCTTTTTTGAAGCCTGGATGGTTTTTAATCGGTTCTACCAGGGGGTCTTCGGTCATCAGCAGTACCCAGTATTGGATGTTGTCTTCCCTGGCAAAGAGCGCCAGGTGTTCAATGGATTTTTCAGTTTCACCAATGTACAGGTAGTAGCTTGATAAGAATATGTTCCTGTAAACACTTTTGTCGCCCTCGGCAAACTTTTTATAAGCCTGCAGGAATTCCCGGGCCTCTTCTTTTTTTCCCACCTTGTCAAATGCGATCGCCAATTTCAGATCTTCGTGCTTGTATATGTCCAACTGCAGCGCCTGGCGTATGTCGTTAAACTTTTTGTAGTATCGGTAGGCATTTTCGTAGTCGCCGTCCATGTAGTAGATTTTCGCCAGGTCTTGCATGATCTCCAGCCTGGTGGTGTCTTTGTTCAGCTCATTGATCAAAAGGTCGCGCGTTTGCTTGCAGTCTTTGTCCCGGGCAAAATATATCCAGGCCTTCACCCACCCAGCGTAGAGGTTGTCGGGGTACAGCGCGATGGACTTTTCAATGGCTTGGAGCGCTTCGTCAAAAAAGCCCGACTGCACCAGCGCATTGCCGAGGTGCAGGTAAATGTAGCTGGCGGCTACCGAATCATGGGCGGCGATGTCCAGGCGTACACCTTTTAGTGCGTATTCGAGGTATTTGGCCGTATTGGGAACATAATTGGCGTAAACGTCAGACAAAAAGTTGATGATGGCTACCGCGTTAGGGTTGTATTCCAGGGCCTTTTCCAGGTAGGGGATGGCCTGCTCGTATTCTTTTAAATGCATGTAAAACATCGCTTTGGCCAGCAGGCTCTCTGGCAGCCTGGTGTCATAGAGAATGGCTTTGTCGGCATAATTGCTAATTTTTCCGGTATATTTTTTTTCTGCCTGGAAGATATCCAGGTAGTAGTACGCTATGGCCGCGTCGGCATGAGCAAGGGCAAATTGGTTGTCGAGGGCGATGGCTTCGTTGAAGTACACGATCGCTTCTTCGAGGTTTTCATGCCCGCCGCGGTTCAGTAGTTCGCGGCCTTTCAAAAAAAGATCGTACGCCGCCAGGTTGTCGGTGGGCTTCTTTTCAATGTTCCGTTTTTCCTCAGGGGTGATCACCGCCTGAATCTCCATGGCAATGTCTCGTGCTATTTCCTGCTGCAAGTCAAAAATATCACCCGTTTCGCGCTCGTACTGCTTGGCCCACAGGTGCCGGTCGCTGTGGCCGTCAATCAGCTGAATGTTTACCAGTATGCGATCGCCGATCTTTTGTCCGCTCCCTTCTACAAAGTAGCTTACATTCAGTTCATCGGCCATTTCGGGGATGGTTTTTGCGGTGTTGCGGTACTTCTCGGCAGAGGTTCTGCTGATTACTTTCAGGTCTTTAATTTTTTGAAGGTTGATTAACGTGGCTTCCATCAAGCCATTGATCAGGTAGACATTGGTAGAGTCGTTGCTGTCATTGATAAAAGGCAGAACGGCAATTGATTTTTCGAGGATAGACGGCTTTGCCGGATTTTTTTTCAAATACAGGGGGGTGCCGATGGTGAGCAGCATGATCACAGCGATGGATAGTAAATAGCCGATTTTTTTACCGGCGGAACCACTCGAAGACCTGCTGGCTTTTGCATCATCGGGAGGGTTTTGGGCAGGGTTCTGCTCCTGCGCACTTCTTTTTACCGCTTCGCCCGGGGGATAACCGTAGTGTTCGCGAAAGCACTTGATAAAATAGGATGTGCTGCCAAATCCCACGCGGTGAGCCACTTCCGATACATTCAGCGAGGAAGTGCGGAGAAGCTCCATGCCGCGCTTTAGTCTCACCTGGCTGATAAGCTGGCTTGCGGAGAGGTTTGTAAGCTTTTTTATTCTGCGCAAAAGGTTAGAGCGACTCATGTGCAGGGCATCGGCCAGCTCAGAGACGCCAAACTGCTCGTTGGAAATGTTTTCTTCTACGAGGTCGGTGATCTTCTGTAAAAAATCGTTTTCTCCGGGATGTAGACTTTGCATATACCTGCCAAAAATACATTTTCTATGCGATGTTAAGAAAAAAGAATTGATTTTAAGACG
>CAYUJK010000108.1:7207-10122 GCA_964444895.1 uncultured Roseivirgaceae bacterium | reverse complement strand
TGATGCCAATACAGACATCACCGACAATATGAACATCAAAGACGGGTACATGGGATTGGATATCGGACCCAAAGCCGTTGATGAATTTTCAAAAGTAATCGAGGCTTCGAAGACCATCCTCTGGAACGGCCCAATGGGTGTGTTTGAAATGCCAAACTTTGCCAACGGCACCAAAAAAATAGCCGAGGCAGTAGTCAACGCCACTGCAAAAGGTGCATTCTCACTGATTGGCGGCGGAGACTCTGCAGCAGCCGTTAATACCCTGGGCTACGGCGACAAAGTTTCGTACGTATCTACCGGAGGCGGTGCGCTGCTCGAATACATGGAAGGGAAAGAACTCCCCGGTATTGCAGTATTGAAGTAAACACAAAAAATGCACGAAAAAGCGGCGGTGTTTGTTCATCGCCGCTTTCTTTAATTTGTCCTGATCGCGGTAACAGGATCAAGCTTTGCTGCAGACAAGGCGGGGACAATTCCCGACAGCACACCTACCAATGTGACAATGACTATCGCGAGCGCTACATTTCCGACAGTAAGTGCCAGTTGAAGGCTCCCAAACGGCACGAAAGTAAGGAAGTACACCAGCACGAGGCCCGAAAGCCCCCCCAACAAGCTGAGGAAAATAGCTTCAAAAAGAAACTGAAAGAGGATAAAGTAGTTCTTGGCTCCCAGTGACTTTTGAATGCCAATGATGCCCGTGCGCTCTTTCACCGACACGAACATAATATTGGCGATACCGAAAGCTCCAATTAATATGGCAAAGAGTCCTATTACCCAACCCACTACGGTGAGCACATTGAATACTTTGCCGATTTCCTTGGCTATTGCCTCCGGGCGGTTCATTTCAAAATTGTTTTCTTCAGAAGGCTTCAGTCCGCGTGCCTTCCGCATGAGCCCTTCCAGTTCACTCTGCAACCGGGCCACCTCGGGGTCGTCGTCGTGGCCTTTCACAGCGATGATGGATTCTATGCCGTGGGTTCTGCCGGTATAGTAAATTTTTTTGAACGCCATATAGGGAATCAAGACCAACTCATCGCTGCTCGAAATCTTCAGCAGGCTTTCTCCCTCCTCCTCAAACACACCAATGACGGTGTATTTCTGCCCTCCAAACTTGATGGCTTCGCCCTCCGCCGCCTTGCCGGGAAAAAGCTGCTGCTTCACCTTCACGCCGATGATGGCTATATTGGCCGCACTGTGAACCTCCTGGTTTGTAAAGTACCTCCCGGACGCGAGGTTAAATTCAAAAACGTCTTTGTAGCCATACGTACTGCCCATGATGGTGAGGTTGTTAGCGCTGTTGTTATCCCGCCTGGCAGTCGTTCCTCCGCGCGTAGCGAAAATACATATTCCTTTTTGATGCTGCAGGTTTTCTTCCAGCAATTGGTATTCTTCGTATGTGGCCATTGGTCTTCGAAAGTATTTCCACCAGGGAAAATCAGGGCTGCCTACGAATGGCCACTTCTGTACGTACACCATGCCAGCGCCCAAAAACGAAAAACTGTCGCGCAGGCTTCTTTCCAGGGAGTCCACAAACGTGAATACCCCTATGATCACAAAGATCCCCACAGTGACCCCTGCCAGAGAGAGCGTAGTACGTAATGGGTTCACCCTGAGGGCGTTCATCGCAAATCGAAAGCTTTCAAAGATGAGTCGGAGGATCATGAAGGTAGGGGTTAAATGTTTATTTTTTGCGAAAGACAAAAATATCAAATCATTTTTATAGCTTTGCAATCTTTTTAAAAAAACACTTTTAAGTGTATTTAATACCGTAATATTAAATATGAAATTATCAGAATTCAAGTTCGAATTGCCCCCTGGTTTAATCGCGTTTTACCCGGCTGAAAACAGGGATGAATCACGCCTGATGGTTGTTGACCGCAAGAGCGGAAAAATCGAACACAGGGTCTTTAAAGACCTGGTGGAATATTTCGAAGAAAACGACACCATGGTGATCAACGACACCCAGGTATTCCCGGCAAGGCTGTATGGCAACAAGGAGAAGACCGGCGCCAAGATCGAAGTATTCCTCCTGCGCGAGTTGAATACAGAAATGCGTCTTTGGGATGTACTGGTAGATCCGGCCCGGAAGATCAGAGTGGGCAACAAGCTCTACTTTGGCGAAGGCGACCTGGTGGCAGAAGTGATCGACAACACCACTTCCAGGGGAAGAACTATTCGCTTTTTATACGACGGCAGCAACGAAGATTTCCGAAAACTAATAGATACGCTGGGTGAAACACCTCTACCCAAGTATATCAAAAGAAAAGCGGAACCGGACGACAGGGAAAGGTACCAAACCATATATTCCAAACACATAGGAGCAGTGGCTGCGCCTACTGCGGGATTGCACTTCACCAAGCAACTGATGAAGAGGCTGGAGATCATAGGCGTCAGGGTACCATCTATCACGCTACACGTAGGTCTTGGCAGTTTCCGAGCCGTGGATGTGGAAGACCTCACTAAACACAAGATGGATTCAGAAAATTTCATCGTGTACGACGAGACAGTGGAAATGGTGAACAAATCGCTGGACGCCAAGAAGAAGGTATGTGCCGTGGGTACCACCACCATGCGAGCGCTGGAATCATCGGTATCGGCCAATGGCCGGTTGAAGCCTCGTTCGGGGTGGACCGACAAGTTTATTTTTCCTCCTTATGAATTTAAGATATGTAATTCGCTGATCACAAACTTCCACGCACCGGAGTCGACCTTGCTCATGATGTCCTGCGCATTCGGGGGGTACGATCTCATTATGGAAGCATACCAGACGGCCATAAAGGAAAAGTATCGCTTCCTCAGCTATGGCGACGCCATGCTTATTTTATAGGCAGATAAAATAAAAAAATACGGATATTGGAGGGGCTTTAACGGCCCCTTTATTGTTATCAGCCAGGCCAACTTAAATTTGACACATG
>CAYUJK010000108.1:5222-7107 GCA_964444895.1 uncultured Roseivirgaceae bacterium | reverse complement strand
CTGGAACTGATCCATACGGAAGGTCTGGTGGCTGTACATGACGGGGTAAGGCCGCTGATTTCACCCAAAACCATTGGCAGGGCATTCGAGTGCGCCGGTAAGAATGGTTCAGCGGTGGTGGCCACTGCCCTGAAAGAAAGCATTCGTGAAAAACAGGGGGATACTACGGTAGCGCGAAACCGCAGCCAGTACTACCTGGTGCAAACACCCCAGGTATTTCAGGTAAGTGATCTGAAAAAAGCGTATGAAACAAAAGAGAAAGAAAATCTGACCGACGACGCCAGCGTAGCCGAGGCCGCGGGAATCGCCATCCACCTGGTAGAGGGGGACTATGAGAATGTAAAAATCACAACTCCGGAAGATGTGATCTTTGCAGATGCCATATTAAAAGAACGAAAAAACAAAAAGTGAGCTAAATGCTCACTTCTTTATCACTCATTAATATTCGTCTTCATTAAAAAAGAAATCTTCTTTAGTGGGGTAGTCTGGCCATATCTCCTCGATATTTTCGTATGGCTGTCCGTCGTCTTCCAACTCCTGCAAATTTTCCACTACTTCAAGTGGAGCGCCCGACCGGATGGAATAATCAATCAACTCGTCTTTCGTAGCGGGCCAGGGGGCGTCCTCCAGATAAGAAGCTAATTCTAGTGTCCAATACATAGTTCAATCCTGTTTATGAATAATCGTGCAAAAATAAAATTTTAAATATATTTTCAAACAACTTTATTTCAGTGAAATGGGCCGTTTCAAAACATTTGTATATAATCCTTTTTTCTGAAAAATGTTGCACTGAAAATGAATTATTAATATCTCTATTTTCTAATATTGTTCTCAAATAATTTAAGTGCCTGATTCCGGGCGTCAGGTAACCCTTTCTTTTTTAATGAATTTTTAACGGTAAACCCTATACACATAAAAATAGTATGAGCGACGAAAAAATAATCTTTTCTATGGCGGGCGTGAGCAAGATTTATCCGCCCAAAAAACAAGTATTAAAAAACATATACCTTTCTTTCTTTTATGGCGCAAAAATCGGTGTCATAGGCCTCAATGGTTCGGGAAAATCATCGCTCCTGCGAATTATCGCCGGCCTTGACAAGGACTGTATGGGCGAGGTAGTCTTCTCTCCCGGCTACACGGTAGGCATTTTTGAGCAGGAGCCCAACCTGGACCCCAACAAAACGGTACGCCAGGTGGTTGAAGAGGGCGTGGGCGAAGTGGTAGGGCTTTTAAAAGAATTCGAGGAAATCAACCTAAAGTTTTCGGATGAGGCCGTATTAAACGACCCCGACGCGATGGATAAGCTAATCGCAAAGCAGGCAGAAGTACAGGAAAAATTGGACCAGCACAACGCCTGGGAATTGGAAACAAAACTGGAAATAGCGATGGATGCGCTGAACGTCCCTCCGCAAGAAGCCAAAATAAGTACGCTGTCGGGCGGTGAAAAAAGAAGGGTGGCGCTATGCAGGCTGCTATTGGAAGAACCGGATGTACTGCTTCTGGATGAACCTACCAACCACCTGGATGCCGAATCAGTACTGTGGCTGGAACACCACCTGCAACAATACGCCGGCACTGTGATCGCCGTGACGCACGACCGCTATTTTCTCGACAACGTAGCCGGATGGATTCTGGAACTCGACCGCGGCGAGGGCATCCCCTGGAAAGGCAACTATTCCTCGTGGCTGGAGCAGAAAAAAGACCGCCTTGCCAAAGAAGAAAAGTCTGAATCGAAACGCCAAAAGACACTTGAGCGCGAGCTGGAATGGGTGCGAATGGCGCCAAAGGCCCGGCAAGCCAAATCAAAAGCCCGTCTCAGCGCTTACGAGAAACTCCTGGGCGAAGAGGCCAAAGGAAAAATTGAGAAATTGGAGCTCTTTATCCC
>CAYUJK010000108.1:0-5122 GCA_964444895.1 uncultured Roseivirgaceae bacterium | reverse complement strand
CTCCCGGCTACCTCTCCCGTTTGTATAGTGCTATCGCTATTGGCGCCAGCACTATACTAATGGCCGCTGAGGCGCCAAAGGCCGACAGAATTTCCTTCACAGAGAAATTTCCAGCAAGCAGCCCCCGTACGGCGTCTACTTGCCAGGCCAGGGGATTGTAAGCAATAAAGGACTGTAGCCACTCCGGCATAGTTGCGGGATCAGCAAATATGTTGGACATAAATACCACCGGCATGAGAATCAGCCAGCCTACAGACATCACCGCTGAAACGCTGCGCATGGTAAGGCCCATGATGATAAACACCCACGAAATGCTCATGGCAAAAACGATCATCAGCGCGAATGAAACCGCCAGCGCCAATATGCCTGCTTCGGTTCGGAAGCCCAGTATGAAGCCTAACAGCAACACCAGGATGCCCGAGATGAGATGACGAAAAAAATCGCCGATAAAGATGCCCGTCAAGGGTGAAGGCAGCCAAATGGGCATAGACCGGAAACGATCAAATATCCCTTTTGAAATGTCTCCATTTATATTCAGCCCCGCATACACCGCATTGAAGGTGACAGTTTGCACAAGGATACCTGGTATAAAAAACTGAAGGTACGCTTGCGGCGAGCCGGCCAAAGCACCCCCAAAAAGATACGTAAACATAAACGTGAACATAATGGGCGTGATCAGCACATCCATAAATTGCTCGGGAATATGTTTGATTTTCAGCATGTTGCGCCACCCGAACATAAGCTTGTTGGTGAAAAAGCTGCTGTCGGCAGGCTCTGCTGCGCCTTCAATCAACTGCTCGATGGAAACGCCGTCTATTTCGGCTTCTATTATCGCTTCGCCATTTGTACTGTCGGCTTTTACTTTGGTTTCATCCTCAGCAGGTTTGCCGGTCAGCGCCAAAAACACCTCATCAAGGTTAGGGCGCGCGAGGTTAAAACCCGTGATGGACAAATTCCTTTTCTGCAGGTCGTCCAGGATGCCAACGGCTTCGCGATGGTCTTTTACAGAAAAGGACATCTTTTTTGCCAGGTGGTCTACCTGGATAGCATCCATTCCGTCTCGGTTCGCTGAGGCAAAACTCTCCTCTCCACCGCCTATCTCCTGCAAATACACATGCAGAATATTGGCGCCCACAGAGGCCTTCAGCTCATCACTGGTTCCTTCCGATATCACCCGCCCGTGATCTATTACGGATATCCTGTCGGCAAGCTGATCGGCTTCTTCCAGGTACTGTGTGGTAAGCAACACCGTGGATCCCTGCCTTGCCAGTCCCCGGATTATCGCCCACATATTATTTCTGCTCTTGGGATCCAGGCCGGTGGTAGGCTCATCCAGAAACAATATTTCCGGCGTTTTCACAATGCTCGCTGCCAGGTCAAGGCGCCTTCTCATTCCCCCCGAGTAGCTTTTTACCAATTTATTGGCAGAGCTGTCCAACTCAAATGACACCAGCAGATCTACAGCACGTTTTTTGGCAGCAGATGCAGAAAACCCCAATAGCCGGGCAAATAAGTACAGGTTTTCGTAGCCAGTAAGCTCATCGTCTACTGACGCGTTTTGGCCAGTAAGGCTGATCAGTTTTCGCACTTCCGACCCCTGGCTTATCAGGTCATGCCCCAGCACCTTAACCGCCCCTTCGTCGGGCTTGAGCAATGTAGCGAGGATCTTGATAAATGTCGTTTTGCCCGCGCCATTCGGGCCCAGTATCGCATGGATATCCCCCCTATTCACGTTCAGGCTGATTTGTTCAATGGCTACTTTGCTGCCGAATGACTTACGTATTCCGCGAGCTTCAATGGCTACTGTATTGCGCATAGCAGTATGGGTTTATGGTTGGCTTATCGATTCAGTTTACTGGGAGCTACCCCAAATCTCTTTCGAAAGGCGGCACTAAAATGTTGCGGAGAGGAATAGCCTAATTGGTAGGCTATCTCCGCGACTGATTTCTGCTTTTCCGCCAGCTCCTTCCGGGCTTTCTCCAGCCGGTGCTCAGAGAGGTACCCAAAGACAGTGGTATGAAAAGTTCGTTTAAAATCACGCTTTAGCTTATACTCATTCAGTCCCACTATTTTGGCTAACTCGGCTAAACCTGGCGGGTTGTCTATGTTTTTGATCAGGTAATCCCGGGCATGATGAATCGCCTCATTTTCGCTGAGCCTCACTTTTCTTCCGTTCTTTGCTCGTCCGGCCCGGTCAAACGCCTCCGCCTGGATCACCAAAATCTCCATGCACTTTGAGCGAATAAACACCCGCCTCAGCTCTCCGGTAAACTTGCACTCGATAATCTCTCTAATGGCCCTTGCCAGCTCAGGATCGATCAGAGGAGACACAGGTGCTACCACTGCGGGCCTGCCCTGTGCAATTTCGTCGGCAAACCGGCATAGGGTATCGTTGCTCTCCCTTACGATTTCCAGGAATGCCTCGGGCTGAAAGTGAATTTTGAAAGACTCACCGTAAAGGTCCCTGTTGATGAATGTATTGTCCACCGAGGGAGTATAAATAATGTTGTGCTGGCGTCCCTGAACGTTGTAAACGTTATTTAAGTGATGAATTTCATACCTGCCGCCCAGGTTAAACTCCAGCCCTACCCTGTTCAGCGTATTTTTATTTTCAAATAGAAAGTGCCCATTAAATGTGCTCCAGGTGTGCGTTGCCACGACGCCGTCCAGGCGCCATCGTTTCAGTTGCAGATGGCCGTAGGGAAGTGTGCGGCTAATAGACTCCTCTTCAAGGCCCAAAACAGGAACACTTCGCTCATCGAAAGGATGGATGTAATACTGGTAGTCTATCTGCTGCATCAAAGGGCTTATTTTGCGACGAAAGACCTGCAAATTAACGAAACTGCGGCAAAACAAGCTGCCTCATAACCTTACTTTTCAACGACGGCTGGGCCAAACGTCCGACAGACATTTCCATATATGCATTCGTTTTCCTGTTTTATTAAAAAATACACAATAATTAGGCGTTGCTCGTATTAGCCCAATATTATGTATTTAGTAATAAATAAAGAGAATCATTAGCATTATTTAAAAATTTTCGAAATATTAGCAGCTTCACTAAGCGATATAGTAAGCAGGGGCAGAAATGAGCTGATTAGAAATATTTTAATAAAACAGAGATAACATTAAAATTCAAAAATCTGAACTCCGCTAGTCCGCCCTTCAAACTGTTAATTTTGATAATTTCAATAAAACCAAATTTTAATAATAATTTTAAATAATTCAGCTCAACTATTTGCTGAAAACATAAATTAAATCCTATTTTTGTGCGATTTTCAAATTTATCATCATGAACAAGAACTACGACATCGACAACGTTGACCTGAAGATATTGGCCCTGCTTACCGAAGATGCTAAGATGCCCTATACGGAAGTTGCCAAAAAGGTATTCGTTTCGGGAGGCACAGTACACGTGCGAATGCGAAAGATGGAAGAAATGGGCATCGTGAAGGGAACAACCCTGAAAATGGACTATGCCAAAATGGGGTACGATATTACGGCCTTCCTGGGCATTTACCTTGAAAAGAGCTCGTTGTACGACGATGTGATCAAAAAACTGGTGCTAATACCTGAAATAGTAAAGATCCACTACACTACCGGCAATTACAATATTTTCGTGAAAATGCACTGCAAAGACACCAAGCACCTCAAGGACGTATTGCACGACAAAATCCAAACGGTAGAAGGAATCGAGCGAACAGAAACCATCATTTCACTGGAAGAAAGCCTTAACCGGCACATCCAGTTCGTTGATAAGTAGAGGCAAGGGGGAAGTTTAATCCTTCAATCAGAAAAATTATTATCTACGAGTGGTCGAAAAGGAAACCTTCTTTTCGACCTTTGTAAAAAACGATACTTCAAGGTCTGTTTCTGCAGACCTTGAATTTTTTAACCCCCCGGTCGCAACGAGTAAGCGGCCATCTACCTGCCCGCCTGTTTCAAAATTTGCATTCTATTGAAAAAAGCTATGCTTGATTGAAAATATCAATAGCTATTTCTTAAAAAGTTTTAAAATGAAACAAATTTCTCCCAAATCTGTTTTATTTTTGTACGTAGTTTATAATAAATCTAAATAACAACTAGGATGAGCAAAGACAATCAGATTCTGGAAGAATTTACCTCCTCGGAATATAAATATGGCTTTGAAACCAAAATTGAGTCTGATTCTGCCCCCAAAGGCCTGAATGAAGAGATCATCCGGTTTATTTCTGCCAAGAAAAACGAACCGGAATGGCTGCTGGAATGGAGATTGAAGGCGTTCAGGCATTGGTTAAGTATGGAAGAGCCCACCTGGCCAAATGTACACTACCCAAAAATTGACTATCAGAACATCATATACTACTCTGCACCAAAGCAAAAAAAGAAACTCAACAACCTTAACGAAGTTGACCCTGAGCTGCTTGACACCTTTAAGAAGTTGGGAATTTCGCTTGAGGAACAAAAAAGGCTTACCGGCGTGGCGGTTGACGCCGTCATGGACAGCGTATCAGTAGCTACCACATTCAAAGAAAAGCTCGGCGAGATGGGCATTATCTTTTGCTCCTTCAGCGAGGCAGTAAAAGACCACCCCGACCTGGTAAAAAAATACCTGGGATCGGTAGTGCCGCACACCGACAACTATTTTGCAGCGCTGAACTCTGCCGTATTTTCTGACGGGTCTTTCTGTTACATCCCGAAAGGCGTGCGCTGTCCTATGGAGTTGTCTACCTATTTCCGTATCAATGCAGCTAACACCGGGCAGTTCGAAAGAACGCTCATCGTGGCGGAAGAGAGTTCGTATGTGTCATACCTGGAAGGCTGTACTGCCCCCATGAGAGACGAAAACCAGCTTCACGCCGCCGTGGTAGAGATCTACGCTCACAAAAGCGCTGAAGTAAAATATTCAACCGTGCAAAACTGGTATCCCGGCGACAAACACGGCAAAGGCGGTATCTACAACTTCGTCACCAAAAGAGGCCTTTGTGCCGGAGAGCACTCCAAAATCTCATGGACGCAGGTAGAAACCGGATCGGCCATCACCTGGAAATACCCGAGCTGTATTTTGAAAGGCGACTACTCTGTGGGCGAGTTCTACTCCGTAGCCGTCACCAACAATATGCAACAAGCCGACACGGGCACCAAG
>CAYUJK010000107.1:8878-10122 GCA_964444895.1 uncultured Roseivirgaceae bacterium | reverse complement strand
AAAGAGCAATTCCTCGCCAACATGAGTCACGAGATCCGCACACCCATGAACGGCATCATTGGCTTTACCAATCTGCTGCTCAAGCAACTGGACAACCTTACAGAAGAGCAGGTGAAATTCATCAGGTCTATTCAGATGGCGGGCGAAAACCTGCTCGTCATCATCAATGATATTCTCGATTTTTCAAAATTGCAGTCGGGTAAGCTGCAGTTGGAAAAAGTAGATTTCGTACTGAGAGACATCCTTGACGACGTCATTAACCTCTTCAAGCCCAAGGCCCGGGAGAAAAACATAGAGCTGAAATTCAACTTCGACGAGCGCATTCCCCGGGCGCTGCTGGGAGACCCGGTAAGGCTAAACCAGGTGCTGGTAAACCTGTTCAGTAACGCCATCAAGTTTACCCAGGAAGGCCAGGTAGAAATGAATGTGAAGCTGCTCAAAAAACAGGGCGAGCTGGCTACTATAGCGTTTGAAGTAAAGGACTCGGGTATTGGCATAGCAGAAGATAAGCTCAACGATATATTTGAAAGTTTCACCCAGGCATCCAGCGACACTACCCGTAAATTTGGAGGTACGGGACTCGGCCTTACCATTGTGAAATCGATCATAGATTTGCAGAAGGGACGCATACTTGTGGATAGCAAACTGGGCAAAGGCACCACCTTTACCGTGGAGCTTACCTTTAAAGAACATGCCGATCAATCGATCGATAGCAAGGCTGATGTTACAAAAGATCTTCAGGCGCTCAACTATCCCAAAGACATAAAAGTACTGATGGCCGAAGATAACGAGATGAACCAGGAGTTGGCCAGGTTTATCTTCGAAGATATCGGTTGGAAGCTCGACATTGCGGAAAACGGCGTCATCGCGTTGGATAAGCTACGCAAAAACTACTACGATATCGTGCTGATGGATATTCAAATGCCCGAACTCGACGGCTACGAAGCTACCATCAAGATCAGGAACGAATTTGACCCTCCGCTCAATAGTATTCCCATTATGGCCATTACGGCTCACGCGTTAAATACGGAGATTAAAAAATGCCTGGCCGTAGGAATGAACGACTACATTTCCAAGCCATTCAAGGTGATCGATATCATCAGTAAGGTGAGCGCGTTGGTTATAGAAAAAAATGCAGGGCGCGGTGCACAGGTAGAAAAAATGCTTACTCCCCAGAAAACCGAATCTTCCGGCGCAGAAGCGGTGAAAGTAGAGAAAGAAGAAGCGGTAAATTTGAAGAATTT
>CAYUJK010000107.1:0-8778 GCA_964444895.1 uncultured Roseivirgaceae bacterium | reverse complement strand
TAACCTATGGAGAAGAACTACATCACAAAGATTTTTTTGGTAGATGACGACGAAGTGTACAGCAATATCATCAAAATGACGCTTGAGGAAAATGAAAACTATGATGTACACCTTTTTATGTCAGGGGAGGAGCTGATGCCGCATATTCATGACCGGCCGGATATCGTGATCATCGACTACACATTGCCGGGGATGTCGGGTATAGAGGTACTGAAGAAGGTAAAGGAATACGACGAGGACATTGCAGCGGTGGTGCTTTCCGGCCAGGAAAAAGTGGAAGTAGTAGTGGAGGCATATAACAATGGCGCCAGCAACTATATCATTAAGAATGACAATGTGATTTTTGAACTGAACCACGTACTGAAGAACCTCACCTCGCACTCTAACCTGAAAAAAGAAGTAGCTGAACTCCGCGACCAGATCATTGACCGCCACAAATACGACAGTATTATCGGTGAAAGCAAGCCCATTCTCAATGTGATCAAGCTGATTCAAAAAGTAGAGAAAACCAACCTCATTACGCTGATTACCGGAGAGAGCGGCACGGGAAAGGAAGTGGTGGCAAGTGCCATTCATTACAATTCGCCGCGGAAAAAACGGCCTTTTGTGCCGGTGAACCTGGCAGCCATTCCTGCCGATCTTATCGAAAGCGAATTGTTTGGTCACGAAAAAGGTGCGTTTACGGGAGCCACATCGCGAAGGATCGGGAAGTTTGAAGAAGCCAACGAGGGCACCATCTTCCTGGATGAAATAGGGGAGATGGCCCTGGACCTTCAGGCCAAGCTGCTGCGTGTGCTTCAGGACAACAAAATTAGCCGTTTAGGGAGCAATAAAGAGATAAAGCTCGACATACGGGTGGTTGCCGCCACGAACAAAAATCTCTCAGAGCGCGTGAAGGAAAATAAGTTTCGCGAAGACCTCATGTACCGCCTCCAGGGCTTTTTGATCCATCTGGCGCCACTGCGTGACCGGGGCAACGACGTCATCCTGCTGGCACACTTTTTTTTGGAAGACTTTTGCAAAAAGAACAAAATGCCGCTCAAATCATTTACCAACCAGGCCATTGAGCGCCTGCTCAAGCACTCCTGGCCGGGTAACGTACGGGAACTCAAGTCCGTTACGGAACGGGCGGTGCTGCTCAGTGAAGACCAGAAGATAGATGTAGATGCACTGATATTCTAAGTTTTCTTTGCTAAGGCATTCGGCATGAACGACTACAGCGGCATCCTATCTAACATCAGACGCTTTGTGAGCTTCCTTCCCGACGAAGAGCAACGTCTCATCTCTATCATTCAGACGACAAGGGTGAAGAAACGCCAGTTTATCGACCAGCCGGGCTTCATAAGCAGTTATCGAAATTATATTGTCAAGGGGGCCTTCCGATCTTATTTCATCGACAATGAGGGGAAAGACCATACGGTACAAATAGCGGTAGAAGACTGGTTTGTGAGTGATTTTTACAGCTACATCACCCAAACGCCTGCTACGCTCTACGTAGAAGCGCTGGAAGACTCGGTGATTTTGCAGATGAAATACGACGACATCGAAGCCCTTTGTAAAGAGATTCACCACCTCAGTGAATATTTCCGCGTTACAACCGAGCGGGCGTTCGCCTTTTCAAGGCGCCGGGCCTTGTCAAACCTCAGTAAAACCGCCGAGGAACGTTATCTTGAGTTTTTAGACCGCTACCCCGGCATTGTGCAGCGCGTTCCTCAAAAAGTCATCGCTTCCTACCTGGGTATGTCGCCCGAATTTTTGAGTAAAATCAGGGCACAGCTTTCCCAAAAATATTGAACTGGTTCAACAGTATTTCTTAATCCGCTTCATTTTCGCCTTCCTCTTTCCGGCAGACCTTTGTGGCATTGTTTAACATAAAAAAAACAAGGTCATGCTAAAACCACTATTTACACTATTGCTGATGATGAACGGAATTAACCCCATTGTACAGTCTACCAGGTGGACATACGATGATACCCATGCAAAAATAGGATTTTCCATCTCCCATTTCGGAATATCGGAAACAGAAGGAAAATTCACCCGTTTTGACGGTAGGGTGATGGCCAGCAAAGCGGACTTTTCGGACGCCGATATTGAAATTACCATTGACGTGAACAGCATCGATACCGACAATGAGCAGCGCGATGAGCACTTGCGGTCAGCGGATTTCTTTGACGCCGCCCGGTATCCGACTATCGTGTTCAAAGGAAAGACGCTACAGCCGGTGGAAAAGAACAAGTACAAACTCAGGGGAGAACTCGCTATGCATGGCGTCACGAAGGAAGTGACACTTGATGCGATCTACCGCGGTACCGTAGACGACCCTTTTGGCAATACCAAAGCGGGTTTTAAAGTCTCCGGCGTGATTGACCGGCGTGATTGGGGCTTGGAGTGGAACGGTACGCTTGCTGCCGGAGGACTGCTGGTAGGCAACGACGTAAGCCTGGATATCAACATTGAGCTTACGAAAGAAAAATAAAAGCAGAAGTGCTTTTGTGTTTTGTGAATTCAAGTCAAAGTTTGGTGGTTTGGGTAAATTTTTCATACCCAAACCACCTTGACTAATATCACCTTACTGCCGTTGAACCTTGTTCGGGGGAAAGAATCAGCCTGCAGTTGTCAGGGAGTTATTCTTTTTCTCCTTCAATTGTACCCGTGATAATTATCGCGTCTCCCATAGCAAAAATCTCTATTTTGAAATCCAAGGTAATTTCTTCGCCGTCTATTTCACCTTCAATATTGAGTTCGCAAGGGTAGGTGGTAGGAGTACCACCGCCTCCGGAGGACAGGATCACGTTGAACTCGTAACCATCTAATTCGAATTCGTTGTTTGAAATCTCAACAATGGCATCGTCATCCAGGTCTAAGTTTACAATCACGGGGATAAAGGCCTGCAAAGAACTGGAGATGAGGTCTTCGAGCAGTTCTTCTACATCCATTTTCAGCTCGTCAGCATCCAGGCCGGCCTCGATTTCGAATTCAATTTCCGAGTTGTTTGAAATGGAATAGGTAGAGTCGGTACCGTCCGTTGTACTGAGGTTTACGTCAAGGTCATCCATCTCGTACGACCCTACAAAAGCCATTCTTGGATCGGGAGTCTCGTCGTCCTTGCAGCCCGTAAAAATCACCGTTCCCAGCACGGCGGCAGTCATCAGCCATTTTTTTAAATCGATCATTTTCTTCATAGTAGTTGATGTTTTTTTTGGAGGTTAGTGTCTCAAATTGGGAAAGGTAACCCTGGGTCTTATGGAAGTATTTTTCATTGGGGGTGATAAAACAACTTTTGGTTTAACCCACAGCCTTTTTTTTCGTAATTCCGTTTTTGACCAATTTGTACTATAAAAACAATCTGTCCATGAATCAAAAGAATACTGCCTGGCAAAAGTTTCTTCGCGAAAATCCTGATCTTATCATACCTACCCCCCATTTTCCCGCTATACCGGAGTTAACTTCCCATGAATTAGCCTCCAGGGAAGATTTTTGGCAGAAGATTTACACCATGTACCCGAAATCGGCAGACGTCATTAACCTCAACAGTGGCGCGGTGAGTAGCAACTCGCTCTGGGTAGAAAGTGCCTATGTTTCCTACTATAAAATGTTGAATCAGGCGCCCAGCTATTATTGGCTGAAAAAAATGGAATACGGACGTCAGTCCATTAAGGCAGGCCTAGCCGAACTGATCAACGCCCTGCCTGAGGAAATCGCCATTTTGCGAAATGCCACCGAGGCAATAAATAACCTGATTTTCGGTATTGATCTGAAGCGAGGTGATGAGGTAATAGCCTGTCACCAGGACTACGCAAAATGTGTAACAGCCTGGAAACAGCGCGAACGCAGGGATGGTATAAAAGTGAAATGGGTGGACCTTAAGAGTCCGGAAGAAACCGATGAAGAAATCGTGGAAAAATACATAAGTCTGATCACGGAGAAAACCCGGCTTCTCCACCTCACGCATGTGATCAACTGGAATGGTCAGGTTCTACCTGTGAAAAGGATCATTCAGGAAGCGAAGAAGCGAAATGTTGAAGTACTGGTGGATGGCGCCCACAGCTTCGGTCTGCTCAGTACAGATGTCAAGGACTTAGGCTGCGACTATTTTGGCACGGCCCTGCACAAGTGGCTTGGCGGCCCTATTCCTGGTGGTATGCTGTATATTTCAAAGGAAAAAGTCGGGAAGGTATGGCCACTCGCCTCAAGTTTAGACCCCGCGGCCGTTACCTGCACCAAATTTGAAGAACTGAGTATTCAGTTGATGCCCAACATACTCGGGCTCGGCTACGCGATGGACTTTTACCATTGGCTTACCCGAGAGCACAAGGAAGAACGGCTGCGGTACCTGCGTCGACATTTTACAGCCCAGGTAGCAGATAATCCCAAGATCAGGTTCCTTACCCCGCTTGAAGAACAACGCTGCTGCACCATTGTGAATGTGTCGTTAGAAGATTGGGAGCCAGCCGATTTGGAAACCGAATTATTGAAAAAATACAAAATCCATATTTCTCCTGTGACCTGGAAAAACATGAAGGGCATCCGCATCACACCGAATATCTACACCCCTCCCGGGCACCTTGATACACTATCGAAGGCTTTGAATGAATTGGGAAAATGAGGAGGAATTCAATTGGGTATAGATTGGGATTTTCCTGCCATTGGTAGAAATCTCTCCTGGTGTCATAGAAATCTCTCCTGTTGCTATAGATTAAAATCTATAGCAATGAGATCGGCCATGCCTACGGCATTGGGAGATAGAGGAAGCCCAGTTCCGTAGGAACAGCTGATCAAGTTAACCCCGGAATTCATTTTGGGGTACGGCTGGGAGGTAGGGGTAGGAGTAGTTCCGTAGGAACGGCCGATCAACCAACTCTGGAATTCATTCCGGGGCAAGAGACTACATCAGCCAAAGAATTAGTTCCGTAAGAACGACCGATCAAAGGTTCCTGCCAGAGAGGCCTAGAGGTTCCAGATCCAGGGTTCCGAGGTTCCAGCCAGAGATATTCGGGGTGCCATGTCCACAAGTCCAAAGGCCCCGACGTTAGGAGTTTGCCCAGTTCCGTAGGAACGACCGATCAGATGAACCTCGGAATTCATTCTGAGGTTTGAAGGCTCAAAGGTCTCCGAGGTTCCATTCCATGCCCGAAGGAACCAGCCTTAGGCATCTGCATAGTCGTGAGAACACCCGATTACGGAGTGCTGGACTCAACCCGAGATCTACGTTAACATTTTAAATCAAGTTTTTTGAGAACATATAACCATTGTTATTTTTGTTGATTGTAATACCATAA
This sequence comes from uncultured Roseivirgaceae bacterium, assembly GCA_964444895.1. Taxonomy (GTDB): domain Bacteria; phylum Bacteroidota; class Bacteroidia; order Cytophagales; family Cyclobacteriaceae; genus CAJXNP01. The sequence goes on along the minus strand of CAYUJK010000107.1, from coordinate 3,499 downwards.
TTTTTTTGACAATGTCGGGGTTTCTACTCTCCGGCATGATTAGTACCAAACAATTAGCAACACAACAAATCAAAACAACAATGGCAAACACGTATTCCCAAATGTACATTCAGACGGTCTTTGCGGTTAAGTATCGCGAAGCCGTGATCGCCAAAGCCTGGCGCTCCGATCTAATGGCAGTTATCGGTAACCTTATCAATGAAACAGGGTGCAAAACCATCATCGTAAATGGCGTGGAAGATCATGTACATTGCTTTTTTTCGCTTAAAGCTCCGCTATCTGTTTCTGATGTGATGAAAGTGGCAAAGGCTAAGTCCTCAAAATGGGTGAATGAAAGTGGCATTTTGAGGCATCGCTTCGAATGGCAGCGAGGATTTGGCGCTTTTTCCTACAGCCGTTCCCATATCGATAATGTTTATCGATACATTTTGAATCAGGAACAACATCACAAAAAGCAGACCTTCAGAGAGGAATACATTTCTTTTCTGGAACTTTTCGATATTGACTATGATGAAGAATATCTCTTTGAGGATTTGATATAACCTTTGCTATGGATTGAAATCTATCCTGTTGCCATAGATTAAAATCTATAGCAATGAGATCGGCCATGCCTACAGCATTGGGGGCGGAGGAAGCCCAGTTCCGTAGGAACGATCGATTAGCCAACCCCGGAATTCATTTCGGGGTTTTCTGGGGTAAGAGACCACATCAGCCAAAGAGTTGGTTCCGTAGGAACGACCGATCAAACGAACCTCGGAATTTATTCCGAGGTTCTTGCCAGAGAGGTTTCCGAGGTTCTTGCCAGAGAGGTTTTAGACGTTCCAGGTCCTGGAGTTCCAGGAGTTCTATTACTCACTCATCACTACAACCTGTGATTCAGCGAGTCCCGGGGATTTGGCCGCGACGGTAATCGCTCCCTGGGCGCCCGCTTTGGCGCGAACTACCACGAGGGCGAGTCCATTGAAGGCCGGTCTTTCATGACTCGTAAATGGCACAAAACTCGTAGGATCGCCATTGTCTGTGGCCACGATTTCTCCCGGACCAGATATTTCAAAGCTAATCACATTGCTTGCCCTGGGCACGAGCACTTCGTTTTCGTCCAATACGCGCACGGTAACAAACGAAAGGTCTTTTCCATCGGCAGCTATCGTACTTCTGTCTGCGCTTAGCTCCAGTTTAGCAGGATTTCCAGCCGTTCTCACTGTTTCTGTGGCCCATTCCTTTCCGCCTTTGTAGGCAACTACTTTCAGTTCTCCGGGTTCGTATTTTACCTCATCCCATCTAATGCGGTATTCATATTCTCCTTTGACTTTTCTGCCCAGCGACTTACCGTTCAGGAACAGCTCCGCCTCGTCGCCCGAGGTGAATACATGCACAGGAGTTACTTCGCCAACACGCTCTGGCCATGTCCAGTGCGGAAGGATGTGTGCCATTTTCAGATCGGGTCGCCAGTGTGCCTGGTAGAGGTAGAAACGGTCTTTCTTGAATCCTGCCAGGTCGATGACTCCGAAATAGGAGCTCCGCGCCCCATAGTAGGGGGTAGGCTCGCCAATGTAGTCCCAGCCGCTCCAAACAAAGCCTCCGGCCACATAGGGGTGTTTTGCGAGTGAGCCCAGCACCTTGTCAGCCGAAGAGCCAAACGGCGCGGTGTACAACTCGTACGCACTTACATGCTGTGTTTCGGGGTTGCCTCCCAGGCCATCTTTTACCGGGGCGCTAATCTCTTTCGTTACCGGAAAGAGGTATTCACCACGACTGCTCAGTGCAGCGGCATTTTCACTGCTGAAGATCATTTTGCCCGGAAAAGCCTCGTGGAATGAGGGGTAAGCCGGCGATGTGCGGATCCCCTGGAGTCCCTCGTAAGCGGGTGCGTCCCGGATTCCCTCACCCTGGTAGTTCAGGCTGACTACGTCCATCACTCCCGGCAGGGGCATGTGAGGTTTGGCATAGTTCATGGCATTGGTAGTGGGGCGGGTAGGGTCTTCTTCCCGGGTAATATCATGTAGTCTTTGTGCCACCGCTGCGCCGTCCTCGCCGGTATATTGCTCGCCCACTTCATTGCCAATGCTCCACATGATCACCGAAGGATGATTTCTGTCGCGGCGAATGAATGCGCGGGTGTCCTGCTCGAACCAGTCGGGGAAGATGAGGTGGAAATCAAGGGGAGTCTTTTTTCTCTCCCAGGAGTCGAATATCTCGTCGATTACCAGGAAGCCCATCCGGTCCGTAAGCTCCAGCAATTCCGGCGCCGGCGGATTGTGTGCCATGCGGATGGCGTTGCAGCCCATTTCGCGGAGGATTTCCAGTTGTCGCTCTGCTGCCCGAACGTTAAAGGCTGCACCCAGGCAGCCCAGGTCGTGGTGCTGGTTGGCGCCTCTTAGGTAGATGTGCTCCCCGTTTACAAATACGCCTGAATCGGGGTCAAATCGCAAGGATCGAATGCCGAAGCGGGTTTCGTATGTATCTACTACTTTCCCCTGTTGGGTGATGGTAGTTATTGCAGCGTAGCGATGGGGAGTCTGCGTGGGCGGCGGCCCCCACAGCCTGGGGTTTTTTAGTGTGACGGAACTCTTCACCTTCGTATTTTTCCCGGCCTTCACTTGGGTTTTTTGTGGTTCAAAAGAGGCAACAGAAACGCCCGTTTTCACGCCTTTTTCATCGAGCGTATAGATATCCGTTGATATCACTATGGCTGCGTCAGCCTGAGAATTATTATCCACGGTGATATCAATATCAAGAATGGCAGAGGCTTCCGAAACTTCGCGTGCTGTGATAAATGTGCCCCACTGCCCCACATGAACAGGCTGGGTTTTAGTAAGCCATACATTGCGGTAGAGGCCCCCACCCGGATACCAGCGGGAAGAGTTTGGTGGATTGTCAATGCGTATGGCCAGTTGGTTCTCGCCCCCAAAATTGAGGTAAGGCGTGAGTTCTACCTGCCACGAAGCATAGCCATAGGGCCATCCGCCCACAAGATGACCGTTTAGCCACACCATGGCATACGACATCGCGCCGTCTACATCCAGGAATATGGATTTTCCTTCATCCGAGGCAGGAATATCCAGCTTCTTGCGGTACCAGGCCACTCCCGGGCTGGGCAGACGTCCCATGCCTCCACCTACCTCAGCACCCCAGCCTTCATAAAAAGGCCCTTGGATGGCCCAGTCATGGGGAAGTTTTACCTGTTTCCAACCGCTGTCATCAAAATCAACTTTTACGAAAGGGAAATCACTTCCGGGGTTTCCGTCAGGTCTTTGGTATTGATTTTTGGGATCTTTCACAAATGCGTTGCCGGTAGGCATGATCCACGGCTTCAATACCTCTTGTTCGGCCTTGACATCTACAGCTTCCGTAGGCTTTTCGTCGGCGGGTCGGTCATCCCGGTCATCGGTCACCTCCGGACGAATATCATAGATGAGATCGTCGGCTTGATCTGCCGATTCATATTTATAAAAACTCCATCCTTCATTGATGGAGATGCGCTGACGGGGAGGTTCGT
>CAYUJK010000106.1:2761-10164 GCA_964444895.1 uncultured Roseivirgaceae bacterium | reverse complement strand
AAAAACACAACCTGAACAAAGCGCAGTTTATCGACCTGAAAAATGGCGAGTCCATTAGTTTTTAGTAAAATCTTTTCTACATTTAATTTCAAACTATTTTCGTATGAACACTATCATATCCCTGGTAGTCGCTTTTTGCATTTTATTGTTTCTGATAGTTGTCTACAACAAACTCGTACGCCTCAGGAACATGATGAGAGAGGCCTGGAGCGGCATTGATGTACAACTAAAGAAGCGCTATGACCTGATTCCCAGCCTGGTAGTAACGGTGAAAGGCTATGCCAAACACGAACAGGAATTACTGGAAAATGTGACCACCTTGCGCAGCGCCGGCATGAAAGCCCACAGCGTGAAAGAACAGGAACGTGCCGAAAATCAAATGACCTCGGCCTTGGGGCGCCTTTTTATCGTGGCAGAGAATTACCCTGACCTCAAAGCCGACTCCAACTTCCTGGATCTTCAAAATCAGCTTAGCAAGGTGGAAAACGACATCCAAATGGCCCGGAGGTATTACAATGGCTGCGTGAGAGAAAACAACATCACCGTGGAATCTTTTCCCAGCAACTTAGTTGCCGCCCTTTTTTCCTTTAAGAAAGGCGACTATTTTGAACTGGAAAGTTTGCAAGAGAGGTCAACCCCCGAAATACAACTTTGATATGCGAAACGTAATTTTCTTTCTTTCTCTTTTCCTGAGCATCAACGTTTATGCTGCAGAAGAAATCCTGAGCTTTGATACTGACATAGAGGTGCTTACCGACCGGAGCATCGTCGTTACGGAGCACATTACCGTGATGGCGGAAGGAGTGAACATCCAGCGAGGCATCTTCCGCGACATTCCTACGGCAATGATCAATGAACGCGGAAGAAGGGTAAAATACCGCCTGGAGGTATTGGAAGTATTGAAAGACGGCCAGCCGGAAAACTACAGTGAATCAGGCATCAGCAACGGCACGCGAATCCGCGTCGGCAATGCCGACGTGATGCTGAAGCCGGGAAAATACGCCTACACCATTAAATACAAAATGGAGAACCAGGTGCGGTTTTTTGATGACTATGACGAGCTCTACTGGAATGCCACGGGAAATCAATGGGGCTTTACGATCAAGGAAGCTAGCGCCAGGGTAAAGCTGCCCGCTGGGGCTGAAATCCTGCACCACAGTGGATACAGCGGATATTACGGTGACGAAGGCTGCGCATGTACAGCCGACCAGCAAGCCCCCAACGAAATCACTTATAAAATGACTGAGCCGCTCTTCCCCAATCAGGGCCTTACCGTGGCGATTGGGTGGAACAAGGGCGTGGTGCCCCCTCCTCCTGAAGCAGAACTGCGTCAGGAGGAAATAAGAAGCTACCTGCCCCTGCTCGCTGGCATTGGCGGCGCCGTGCTGGTTTTTATCTATTACCTGCTGGCGTGGTTCAAAGTAGGCGTAGATCCGAAGAAAGGCGCTATTATTCCGCGTTTTGAAGCGCCGGAAGGTTTTTCCCCGGCTGCGTCGCGCTTTGTGATGCAAATGGGCTTTGACAACAAAGCTTTCTCGGCCTCGCTGGTCAATATGGCGGTAAAAGGCTACCTGACCATTGACAAAACAGGAAAGAATTATATCCTTAAGAAGCAATCGGACGATCAAAGCCTGCTTACCAAAGGCGAAAAGAAAATTGCCGATTCGCTCTTTCGTTTTGCCGACACCTTCGAGGTGAAGCAAGCCAACCACTCCAGGCTCCGAAGTGCCATCAACGCCCTGAAAGGCCGCCTGGACACCGATTTTACGGAAATGAACTTCAAAAAGAATTCGGGCTGGCTGGCGCCTGGAATCATCATCAGCGTCCTTTCCGTTATCGCCATGGTGGTGATGAGCTTCGAAAACGAACAAATTTTTTTCGGACTTATCATCAGCTTTTTTGCTTCCATGTTCGTGCTTCCTTTCATTTTGATTTTTATCCAGTTAGCGATGAGGTCGCATGGAGTAGGTCGGTATATCTTTTCGATAGTAGTAGCCGGAATTGTGACGGGCATACTCGTGCTCCTGTACCAATTCGTGTTGGAGTTTGACCCGGAGTATCACTACGTACGGCAAATTGGCCCCTATTATCTTGTCATCTTTTCGTTGTTCATTATGAATGTGCTCTTCTTCTACCTCATCAAAGCCCCTACCGTATATGGCAGGCAGCGAATGGACGAACTGGAAGGGTTGAAAATGTACATGGAAGTAGCTGAAAAAGACAGGTTGAATATGCTGAACCCGCCCGAGGAGACTCCTCAGCTATTCGAAAAACTGTTGCCCTATGCCATAGCGCTAAACGTAGAAAATGCCTGGGGCAAAAAATTTGAAAGTGTGATCGACAAGGCCATTCAAAACAACGAATACCGCCCCAACTGGTATGCCGGGAAAACCGGGGACGTATTTCGGGCACACCTGCTGGCTTCCAGCTTAGGGTCTGCCTTCTCCTCATCGGTTTCATCGGCCTCTGTGTCGCCGCAAAGCAGTAGCTCCTCCGGTAGCCGGGGCGGAGGCTTTTCCGGCGGCGGTGGTGGCGGCGGCGGCGGTGGCGGCTGGTAAGAAATAATGCTGGCAGTGCGGTGAATAGATAATTCAAGGATCTGTCTAAAAAAGACACATCTTCAACGTGTTTAAAATTGCTTTGCAATTTTCCTTTTCGTGTATTTCGCGCTTTTCGTTGTTTAATTAAAATATAAGTAAATTGCGCGACGAACAAAAATAGCATTTTATCTGACTGCTAAATATGAGAGTAAATAGTCTTCTTACGTTGTTGTTAGCCATCCTCCTGGCTTGCAAGAATGAACCGGAACAGGAAAAAATAGACATGACGGCGCTTCAGGAAGAGCTGGACAGCATCTACCACCTGGATCAAAAATACCGTACGCAAATGGACTCTGTATTCAGAGCTTTTGGTAAAGATTCTGAAGAAATGAAATCGCTGCTCAAAAGCCAGAACGAAATAGACTCGTCCAACTCGCTGAGGATACTGGAAATCATTGACAAGCTTGGGGAATATCCCGGCGCCTCTTTATTCAAATCTCCGGGAAACCAGGCAGCTTTTTTCGTAATCCAACATTCTCACGATAGTGTCAAAGAAAAGTACTACAAGATGATTGTCAATGCCGGTATTTCGGGAGAGCTTGACAAGCGATCCGTAGCCATGTTCCAGGACCGGGTGATGCTCAGTCGTGGAGAGCCTCAGGTCTACGGAACGCAAATCATCATTGACCGAAAAACAGACAGTACGGGCTTGAGCTACGACTCTACCTATCTTTGGCCTTTAAAGGACACCACAAACATTAATAAGAAGCGCCTGCTGGTGGGGCTTGGCCCACTGGAAGAATACCTGAAACAGTGGGGAATAGAATACCTACACCCTGTGGATGAGGAGGAAGATAGTGTGGAGTATAGCAAGTAGATCCAAGCTCAAAACGGAAAACGCAAAGAGTCGCTTTTTTACAGAAGTCTTTTAATAACTTTTTACTTTAGACTTTGAACTTTGACCTTTCAGCTTTGAACTTACTATGAACCTCCTTATCGTCACCGGCCCCACTGCTTCGGGAAAAACCAGGTTGGCTGTCCACCTGGCCAACCGGCTTGAGGGAGAGATTATCAGTGCTGATTCCCGCCAAGTGTATAAAGGCATGGACATCGGCACCGGAAAGGACCTCACTGAGTACACCCTGGACCATCGCCCGATCCCGTATCACCTCGTCGATATCCGCGACGCAGGAGAGGAATATAATCTTTATGAATACCAGCAGGATTTTGAAAAAGCCTATCAAAGCATTCGCTCAAGAGGAAAATTGCCGCTCTTAGCCGGAGGCACCGGTCTTTATATCGAGGCCGTACTGAAAAACTTTGCTTTTACCGCCGTTCCCACAAACCCAACCTTGAGGGAAGACCTGAAAAACAAGAAAAAAGAGGAATTGGAAGTTCTTCTAAAAAAATTGAATCGTCAGCATCGCAACTTCGACACTTCTACTACAAAAAGACTGATCCGGGCCATAGAAATATCCACGTATCTTGAAGATCGACAAGTAGAAAAACCGACTGCGACGCCTCTTGATTTTAAGATAGTGGCGCTACACCTTGAAAGACAAGAGGTGCTGAGGCGTATACAACAAAGGCTACAACAGCGGCTGGACTCCGGTATGATAGACGAGGTGCAGGGCTTGATAAAAAAAGGAGTTTCGTTTGAAAAATTGAAATACTACGGGCTGGAGTACAAGTTCATCGCACAGTACCTGGAAGGGGAATTTTCTTATCCTGAAATGGTTGAAAAGCTGAACGTAGCCATTCGTCAATATGCCAAAAGGCAGATGACCTGGTTTAGGGGAATGGAGAGAAAAGGCTTTGCGATTAACTGGATCGATGGTAATTTGCAGGTAGATGACCAGGTTTCAAGCGTGTTGGATATATTGGGGAATTAAGAATTGGCTTTGTTAATTTTTGAATAAAAGAATGCTACCGCATCTTTGAAAGGATTTTAGTAGATTAGCTGTTCATCAAAAAACCCCTTGATTATGAACCTCAGGATATTACTGCTCCTTGTCTTTTCAGTCGGCTTAGTATGGATTTCGTGCAAACCGGGAAAAGAAGAAAAATCCCAGAAAATCACCCTTACCAATAGTTCTTCTGTTCACTTGACAGACAAAGCCATTTCCATAACCCGCGAAAATTTAACTGTTCCAGAGGGAGCTTTGTATCCCCTGCTCCTGTCCGCTACAGGAGATTCAATCGCCTCGCAGTTGGATGACCTCAATGGCGACGGTCAGTGGGACGAGCTTTTCTTCGTAGCAGATATTCCCGCCGACCAAAGCGTAACACTTTCGCTCGCCTGGTCTGATGTTCAACCTGAGTACACGGTGCGCACGGGTGTCAAATTCGGAAAACGTGATTCAAAAAATACGCCTGTGTATCCCAAAACCAGCGATACGCTATACGCAGATCAAATCCACAAAAAACTGGGGTATCAACCTTATCAAACCGACGGACCGATGTGGGAAAATGACAAAGTCGGCTTCCGGCACTATTTTGACGGTCGCAACGCCAAAGACCTCTTTGGCAAGAAAGTAGCTTATATGTCGCCCGAAAGTGTGGGAATCGGCGAAGGCGGTAAGGTAGAAGACAATTACCACGAAATGGCCGATTGGGGACGGGATATCCTTGCCGTAGGAAATTCAGCAGGACTGGGTGGCTTCGCGCTGCTGATCAATGATGAGATCAAACGGCTCGGCTGCATATCGGGAGATACGGTAACGAACGTAGAAAGCTCGGTATTTCAAATCAAAACAGAAGGTCCGGTAAGGTCAGTCATGAACTTTACCTACAACAACTGGAAGCCCGTCGACGACCGAAATTATAAGGCTGAAGAAACGGTGAGCATCTGGCCCGGCATGTACGCGTACCATAGTGCTGTTAAAATAAGCGGCCTTCAGGGCGATGAAAAACTGGCCATTGGGCTGGTTAACATCAACACCGACCAGCCCTTGACTGAGCTGGATATAAACGAGAAGTACATTGCCTTATACACCCATGACCAGCAATCGTATGACAAAGAGTGGTGGTTAGGCATGGCGTTGATCATTCCCAAAGACGCGTACCTTGGCGTAGGTGAAGCCCCGGAGACCGGTAAGTTTACAAATAGCTTTTTCGCCAGGATGACAGTGAAAGAAGATACACCTGTAAAATACTATTCAGTAGGTGCCTGGGAGCTTTCAGACCAAGGGTTTGTTGATCGCGAATATTTTGTAAAGTATATAGAAGAACTGGCCCATCAGTTAGCTGCCGAGGTAGAAGTAGCCGTGGATTAGTTTTCACGGGTGCTGCCTGAGGTGTACAGAATAAAACCTTCCTGAAGCTATAGTTATTTTGGCTGATGATTGGGGCGAAGCAGATCGTTTACGGTTTTTACCGGATTGAAGGTAATGACCGGCACTTCCACAAAAATGGTATTCCAGTCAGACATCGCACCATTCCACAGCCCGGGGAGTTCCAGCGCCTTTAAGTCGCGGCCGTTTTTCGATTTTTGAGAAATGAATCCGGTGTCAGGGTCTACAAACTTGGTAAGGTCAAATTTCATTCCCTTGTAGTTTTTCACTCCCAGAACCAGGTCTACCGGATTGAAGTGTGTAGATTTTTTCAAAATATCCTGTTGGCCCGTGGCATTCGGATCTATCTGAGAGGTTTCAGCGATCTGCAGGGATATTGTGCCGTCTGAATTGCGGGCAAAAAACGGCCCTCCGCCTGGTTCGCCCTCGTTTTTTACCATCCCACACACCCTGATAGGCCGGTTGAGCTTGGATCTCAGAAAAGTGACTTTTTCGTCAGTAAAATGAAATTCTGGTAGATTTTGGATACACAAATCCCGGTTTACAAATTCAAAAATTTCTTCGAGTTCGTCGTCGGTAATCGACTTGTTTTCCAGCTTTCTCAGGTATTCAAATGCCCTGGTTTGTGTACGAACGAGCAGGCCCGCCAATGCCTTTTTATAGGTAACGGTGTCTCCTTTAATCCTGTCAGGCACTACGTTGTCGATATTTTTCACAAAGATGATATCCTGGTCAATTTCATTCAGGTTTTCTATGAGTGCGCCATGACCGGCAGGACGAAAGAGCAGTGAGCCGTCATCTTCACGAAAAGGTTCGTTTTCCATAGTCACGGCAATAGTATCTGTGTAGGCCTTCTGTTCGGAAAATGTGATGATAAAAGTAACGCCGTATCGCTTTTCGTAGGCTAACCGCACCTGTTCTATTTTGCTGGAAAATTTTTCCCGGTGTTCTGGAGATACTGTAAAATGCAGATGTACTTCGTTGCCCCTTCCCTTGCAATACAAAGCTCCCTCTACCAAGTGCTCTTCTGCTGGTGTCCTGGTTTCCGATTCGTAGCGATGAAATTCCAACAACCCTTTGGGCAAGTCGCCATAGCCCATTCCTGACTCTGCTAATAGGGTATTTAACACCGCTTTGTATTTTCTCTTCAAAATGTCTTCTTCTATTGATCGCCCGTCTTTCTCATAGACATCTTTAAGAGTGTCAAAAAATGCGAAATCCGTGATGCCCTTAAAGAACTCGTAGACATCGGGAAACTTTTTGCCTTCGGAAAACTCGCGGTAGGCTGCATCATTGTCCTGGTAGTCATCTACAAAAGTGAACAAAGACTTGAACATGCGACTGGCAGCTCCTGAGGCCGGCACGAATTTTAAAATCGACTTTTCTCCAGCTACTTCAGCATAGGCCGTTTCTAACGCCTTCACCTCCTCACCACTCAAGCGGGTGATTCCGTCGTTGATCGTGGCTGACTTCACCAACTCCAGGTAAGGGAAGCCGTTTTTGAAACGCTCGATTTGCCGTTCTACCACATCAACTTCAGAGCCTCGCTCGCGGATCTGGGATAGGTCGT
>CAYUJK010000106.1:1405-2661 GCA_964444895.1 uncultured Roseivirgaceae bacterium | reverse complement strand
TGCCGTTCTACCACATCAACTTCAGAGCCTCGCTCGCGGATCTGGGATAGGTCGTTTGAAGAAAACATATAATTGCTGTTTGTATTTGGAAGTAAAGGAAAAACACAAAAATAAGACAATAAAATACAAATTTGAAATTTTACGAACATTATTGAATGAATAAAATCGTCCGCATTCTTTCACATAGGTCGGCGGGCTTGCAGCGAAAGCGTCAACCTGTTAACTTCATGTCAAAAAACCGGGGAGAAACCGGCCCGCGCGTGTTTTTTTCCTTTCAACTTCTGTCTTGTTTTAAAGCTATGGAGAGCTAATACAAAAATTTTTAAACCGATGCTAACGATCATTTTTCTTTCCGTAATAGTGCTGTTTTGGATGGCGTACAAACATTATGGCCGCTTTCTCGACAAGGCTTTTGAGATAGATGACAAACGACCCACGCCCAGCCACACGGAATATGACGGCGTAGACCGTGTACCCACCAAAGCGCCTGTCCTGCTGGGCCATCATTTTTCGTCGATCGCCGGAGCCGGACCTATCGTAGGACCTATCATTGCCGGTGCAGCTTTTGGCTGGGTGCCGGCATTGCTATGGGTAGTGATTGGCTCGGTGTTCGTTGGGGGTGTGCATGACTACACCTCGTTGGTTGCCTCTATCCGGCACAAGGCCAAGTCAGTCGCTGAAATTGCCAACCTCTACATGACCCCCCTCTCTTACAAACTATTTCTGGCTTTTATATGGCTCACCATGATCTACATCCTCATCGTGTTTGTAGACCTCACCTCTTCTACTTTTGAGAGCAATCCTGAAATTGGCGCTTCATCATCAATGTTTATTTTCCTGGCCCTGCTGTTCGGGCTTTTAAGCTTTCGTCTTAAATTCTCGCTCCTGGGGATGTCTCTCTTGTTTGTACCCCTGGTATTTTTAGGTGTATATCTGGGGCATTTGTTTCCTTTCGACACCCAAGCGCTCCCTGCCTTTATCCAGGAAAATCCAGGAAGGTTCTGGAATGTATTACTGATCATATATGCTTTTTTTGCCGCTATACTTCCCGTGTGGCTCTTGCTGCAGCCGCGCGATTACCTCTCTTCATTCTTGCTGTACGCATGTATTTTAGGGGCGTTTGTGGGCATACTATTCGGCGGCCAGTCTATGGAGTATCCTGCATTTACCGTATGGAAAGACATTGACAAAGGAACGCTTTTCCCAATTCTGTTTATCACCATCGCCTGTGGGGCGTGTTCGGGCTTTCACTCCGT
>CAYUJK010000106.1:0-1305 GCA_964444895.1 uncultured Roseivirgaceae bacterium | reverse complement strand
ACCAATCAATTGCTTGCGGGCCTGGCGCTTCTGGTGGTGTATGTATGGCTGAAAAGCATGGGTAAAAAAACCATCTTTGTCTCCATCCCCATGGTTTTTATGCTGGTAATGACCTTGTGGGCGCTGGTTCAACTCATCTATCAATCTGGGTTTACTGCTATTGGTCTCATCGCCGCATTTCTGCTGGTACTGGCTTTGATCCTCATGTACGAAGCGGTCAGGATCGTCTTCTTTAAACCAATGCCAAGCTATGAACAGTAAGGCAACCCGGGGACATGCTACAGCACGCTAATCCATAGAGCCTTTATTGAATATGAGATAGCCAAAAGAAATATAAAAGCCAAGCTGCCGCCGGGGCTGATCATAGTAATTGAAATTTAAACTCAGCGGGCCCACCGGGCTGTGGTACACCAGCGCAGCAGTACCTGCGAGATAAACTTCACGCAAAGTGGCATGGTATTCCGGCAATTGATCGTTTTCAATAATTTTTCGAATGGGCATAAAGGCATATCCCTCCAGCCGGAAATCGATATTGGATTTTACACGAAGTACACTTTTCAATCCGGCGCTCACAAAACTGTGCGCCCGAAAGTTTTCAAGAAAAAAAGTTCTGCTATCTATGAGGGGGTAAAAAGCCGGCGCCATGATGAGGCTGGAATAATAATTTGAGAAAAAAGGCTGATTGGAAAGGGTCGCGTTCACTTGCCACCCAAAACTATACCTGTGGGACATTCTGAAGTATTTTTCCATGTCGAGTTGGGCCATAAGCCATCTTCTGCTATGCCTTGCATTTTCTGAAAAACGCGATGTAGAGCCTGGGTTGTACTTTTCCACACCTGTATAATACGTGCCTCTCAAAAGGATCCGGTGACCTTCTGAAGCATACTGCTTACGGTTCAAGCTTTCGGCAGAGAGGTTGATGCCTGTCCTCCATCCTGAGAAGTTGGTTCTGTCCAGAACATCGTTCGTAAAAATATATGTCGTATTGCTGAAAGTGTAATTATTATTGATGTAGTCGCCAAAAATCTCTCCTTTGTACTTTATCCCAAATGGAAAGCCCACAAGCAATCCAAACTTTCTATCTACCACTTTCAGGAAAATAGAAGGCGCGTCAGTGAAAATAACATCCCGGCTATTGGCATAGTCCCATCGGTTTATGGCGATGTTGGGTTGCGCATATATAAAGCTGCTGCTGGGAAAATACAGACGCGAGCGCCCCGAAACTGACTGGTAGAGCCGCCCGGAATAGAAATTGACATAGTTATCGATCAGGGGTCCGGTGAATGTTTTGAAACCGGCGCCCAC
>CAYUJK010000105.1:7060-10185 GCA_964444895.1 uncultured Roseivirgaceae bacterium | reverse complement strand
GCAATACCGTGGCCACCTGGACGCTGGGCACCAGCATGAGCAATCGCAGTGTTTCGTTGTGGACAAGCCGGGGCGATATCCTCCTGGAGTTCATCAACGATGCGAGTGGCCGGGATGTACAGGTAGACTACCTGGTCGTGGGTAATCAAACACGTCAGGCTGAAAACCAAAGCTACAACACCGCGGTATGGCAAAACAACTCCTGCGGTGGTTCAAACAGCGAGTGGATGCACTGCGGTGGTGCGATAGGTTTTGGAAATACCCCCTAAGGTTACCAGGCATCTTTGATGAGAAAGTCAAAGACACACATCACGCATTAGAAAAAACTGCCCCGATTTCGGGGCAGTTTTATGTGTAGATAATTGTATGAATAGAAAAAGAGAAACTAATGGAGAGGAATAAATCAGCCCAATTGTTTTTGACGATTCTGTTGGCCATAGCGGCCAGCTGTTCGCCGGAAAAAGAAGGCAATATGGTCCTGGTAGAGGGCGGTATTTTTGTCAACGAGAAATCCAATTTATATGAAAAAAAGGTAGTCGTTTCTGACTTTTACATAGGCCGGTACGAGGTGACCCAGAAAGAGTGGGTCGAGATAATGGGTAGCAACCCCTCTGGTTTCAAAGGGGAAAATCTGCCCGTAGAAATGGTCAGTTGGTACGACTGTGTGGAGTATTGCAACAAGCGAAGTGAAAAAGAAGGTTTTCAGCCTTATTACCACATCGAGAAAGACAGCAGCGACCTGCAAAATATAAATGAAATTGATAGCATTAAATGGTTGGTGACGATGAACCCGGAGGCAGACGGCTATCGCTTGCCTACCGAGGTAGAGTGGGAATATGCTGCCAGTGGAGGCGCCGGTAGCGAGAGCTATACCTACAGCGGCGCCGATGAGGTGGACGAGGTGGCCTGGTATTGGAGAAATTCAGGCGACAAAATATTGGAAGGATCGTGGATGTGGAATGCGATAGAAAGCAACAATGGTCGAACACACCCGGTAGGAGAAAAATCACCCAACGAATTGGGTATTTACGACATGTCAGGAAATGTAAGGGAGTGGTGTAGTGACTGGTATGAAGACCATGAGATAAAAAAGGGTATCTTTCGTGTGCAAAGGGGTGGCGGATGGTTAGGCGCTGATTATCGCTGCGCTGTGAATAACCGCCACTATTTCGACGCAAGCGGCCGGGGCCCGGATCAGGGATTCCGGGTGTGTCGCTCCGCTCGCGGGCATGAGCAATGAGACCGGGAATGACGAATAAGCTTTACATAATCGCCCTGTTTATTTTTATTTTCAAAGCGCTGGAATCGAATGGTCAAATTACCGAAAGGGCCATTCCTCTAAGCGTGATGGAAAATCTACCAGCTGTTACCGAATTTGCAACCCTGCCTCCCGTTGACCCTGCCTTATGTGATCCCGGGAAATTGGCGCAGCAAAATCAGTTTGCCTGCCCGGTCTTTACAAATTTTAACCCACAAAACTCCGGGAAGTGGATAGACACGCCGAAGGGAAAAGTCTGGCGACTGGGCGTTCACTCCGCGCAAGCACATTCTTTATATGGCGTGATGCGCTTTTCACTTTTACCTGGCGCTAAGTTATTTGTTTACGGTCCCGGATACCACGATTTCCGCGGGGCATTCACCGCTGCCAACAGCAATCCGGCGAACGTGTTGTCTATAGCGCCGGTGCGGGGCGACCGGCTCATTTTGGAGATCAACCTGCCCCCGCATCTCGATTCCCCAGGGACGATGGAGGTGATGAAGGTGTACCACGGCTTCCGCGATATTTTCAGTGATAAGGAAGCGCATAGCAACGCGTCAACCCGGCAAGGTAACTGCGATGAGGACATCAACTGCGCCAACGGGCAATACTGGCAAACGGAAAAGCGATCGGTGTGTAAGATCATCTCCAACGGAGGAATTGGTGTCGGCACCCTGCTGGCAAATACCCGGGGGAGCGAGGCGCCTTACCTGATATCCGCCCACCATTTAATCCCTTCAGCAGAAGTGGCCGCCGAGGCGCTGTTTCTGTTCAACTACGAAACGAGGGCTTGTGGTGAAGAACTTTCTGCCAATACGGGTAGCATATCGGGGGCTACGCTTGTCTCGGCGGCAGAGGGTCGCCTGGATTATGCCTTGATGACACTTAATGAGTTGCCGCCGCCTTCTTACCAACCTTTTTATGCGGGATGGGACGCTACGAATGCCATTCCCCAGCAGGGAGCCTGTATTCACCATCCCCTGGGCGGTACCAGGCAGGTGGCCATCGAGTACCATCCGCTGGTAAGCGAAGATATCGGCCTGGGATTCGATGCAAATTCTACCTGGAAGGTCTCCCACTGGGAAGTAGGTACTACCGAAGAGGGCTCGTCCGGCGCGCCCTTGTTTAATCAACACCACCGGGTGGTCGGCACGCTCACGGGAGGGCGATCTACCTGCGGCCATCCCAGGGACGACTATTTCACCAAGTTTGGCGCCGCCTGGGATGCTTATCCCCAGCCTGCGCAGCAGCTCAGCTACTGGCTTGACCCCGATAAAACCGGCCTGCGCGTACTCGACGGCTATGATCCCTACGGATTTAATGCGGCGTATTGCGATACAGCCTGGAATATTTCTGCCAGCGAGCCTTTGGGTCTTAGCAGCGCCGGTACAGATTGGGGCTTCCTATCCGGACACAGCGCGGCGGGGTATACCCAATTTGCGGAGAAGTTTGTGCCGGCAGGTGTGCTGCACATCCGCGGTGTGTACCTCCACGTTGCCAAAGCTCAGGCGGCAGGCGCATTGGCGAACGTAAAAATAAAAGTCTGGCAAGGAGCAGATTATCCCGAAACGGAGAGCTATTCTCAGCTGGTGTTCATAGATGATCTGCAGGAAGGCAATGTGCACTATGTGGCATTTGATACGGTATTGCGAAAAGCGGAGCCTTTTTTTGTGGGGTATGAAATTAACTATGGCGCCGCACCCGACACCTTCGCGCTTTATCACGCCGCAGGCAGGCGGGCCACCGCGCCTTCTTCCACCTATGTGTTTGATGGAAGCTGGCATCGATCCGTAGATCCGGACGCGTTTGGCGTGGCGACTTCGCTGGCGATAGGCATATCGGAGTGCTACGGAAAATCCCGTAATCC
>CAYUJK010000105.1:5217-6960 GCA_964444895.1 uncultured Roseivirgaceae bacterium | reverse complement strand
GCTTACTCCATCACTTCCTGTAATACGCTTAGTGATTTGAGATTGCGGACGCTTTCGAAATGCAGCCCGTAAAAGGCGAGTATAGCTTCCAGAAAAAATTTTTTTTCTGCTTTGGTTAATACGATGCCGGCTCCATAGTCCTTCTCAAAAAGCTCCTGAAACTTCTCTCCGTCAAGCGTTTGAAAAGTATTTTGATAGTGCGCCATCTCGTTGATGAGCTCCTTACCGGTATCGGGCGTGATGCCCAGAAAGCGCCCCCATTTCAATAAAAACTGGAGATGAAAGTAGTTGAGGCCTTCACTCGTTTCGTCCAGTGCTATGATCGACTGGTAAAGAAATTGAAACTGGTCGGCGTCGGCCTGCTCTTCCCTTAAAATTTTCACCAGCATCTCAGTGAGAAAAAGGGCAATAGACGACTTGCGAACGTCATGGGCAAGGTGGTGTAGCAGGTGAGCGTGTTTCATTTCCGAAATTCGCTGGATGTCTTTTTTCTCGTTGTGATAGCACACCAGTTCCAGCAGCGTAAAAGGCTGAAAAAGGGCCATTTTGCTCCGTGAGCTCTTTGATCTCACGCCATTGGCTACGTATGATTGCAGGCCAAACTCTTCGGTGTATATTTTGGCAATGATGGAAGTATCGCGGTATTTGATATGACTGAGAGCGATGGCGCGGGTTTTGTGCAGCATTTTCCTGTTTTTTCAATTCGGCAAATCCGAATGCCGGCTATTTTACTACCAGTACTTTTCCCACAAACTTTTCCATCGAGCGTTCATCGGTTGCAAACACGAGGTATATGCCGGTGTTCACCGAAAAGGCATTCGAATCCCAGGTGGCCGTGCCGCCATAAGAGCGTGTTTCCCACACGAGGTTGCCCGTGATGCCGGTAATCTTAACGACCGAGTTGTCCAGCAAGCCGGAAATCGTTACCAGTCCGCTGTTGTTGGGGTTTACGGGATTTGGGAAAATCTTCACATCCGAAAACACATTGTTTGGGGTGGTGGCATCAGCCCGGAAGGAAACAATGCCCCGGTCGGTCAGGAAGAAAACCTCACCCGTTTCGCGAATCATTTCCAGTTTTTGCACCCTGTTTGACGGCAAAGGACTGTTGTCTTCTGTAAAATGGGCAAAGACCTCCCCACCGTTGCCCTGCACCACCCACACGCCCTGGTTAGTGGCTATCCATTTGCGGTTGCCGGGATCTACCATAATGTCGTTGACCGGCTGATCGCGGAGCAAAATATTGTTTTCCACCACTGGAAGGAAAGCATCTATAGGATTGAAGAGGCCATTTTCGTTTTGAAGAGCCAGAAAAGGTTGTTGAAAGTACGCTACGCCGGCCTCTGTGCCTACCCACATTTCCCCACGAAGGTCCAGCGCCAGTGCATTCACCTGGTTACTGGGCAAACTGCCGTTGTTGCCGGCGATCGTGAGCCTTCTGGCGCTGGCGTTGCCGGGGCTGAACGCCAGGATTCCGCCACCGTGGTTAGGATCCAGGATCATCCACTTGTGGCCAAAATCGGCATTCACAACCTTCAGGGGGTACTGTGCATTTGGCAGAGCGGGTTCAAAAGCCTGCCAGCCGCTTTGTCCATCCCAGCGGTGAAGGCATGCGGGGTTGCCGTAGTTAAGTACCCAGACCGCCTCGTTTTCCACCGCCACATCCGGCACCAGCAGTTTGGAAGAGGCATTTCTTTTTAAGGTAGAGCCCTGGCTGTATTCATTGACCAGTTCGAATGAGCCGTC
>CAYUJK010000105.1:1560-5117 GCA_964444895.1 uncultured Roseivirgaceae bacterium | reverse complement strand
AGGTTTTCGGAATAGTATACCGGGTTTGGCGCAGCGTAGTCTATTATGTGAGAAGAAAGCGTAATCAAAAGCTTTCCCTCAGAAACGCTTATGTCTTCGATAGCCTCGCCGGGCTGGAAGGAAAAGGGAGCCCATTCGCTCGAACGCACAAAAATACTATCCTGGTTGTACGCCATCAACTCCTCCTGATGCAGGAATAGTCCTGTTACAGGCCCGCTGCGTTGCAGTGTCCAGTTGTTGTAGTCCAGGAGGTTGGTCTGGTCGTTGAAAGGTGCAGCGAGTATCCCCGTTGGCGAGGCTACAAAAATGGAATCGCGAAAGAACACCGTTTCGGCTACCTCTGTCTCTTGACCTCCGGGGCCAATATTTCGATAGCTCTCCCTGATTTGAAACAGATTCAGATCCACTACGGTAATTCCTGCTGCCGAAGAAATGTAGAGAAATGGGTCAAAATAAGTTGCGCTCATTGGGCTGTTGCCGGACAGCAAGGCCTCCTGCCGGGTGCGTTTCAGGGTGTTTAAATTTTTCACCCCATCAGGAGAAATGAAATCTATATTCCCGTTTTTATAGACCAACACCAGCATTTGTTTGTCCGCTATGTATTTCATGGCTCCCACGCCGGTATCGCTAAGGCCGTTGAGTTTGCTCAATTTCTGGATGGAATTGTCTTCGAGATCAATGCGAAACAAGCCGTTTTGCGAAGCGCAGTATATATGTCCCGGAGTAAATTCGATTATTGAGGCAGAGTGATAGCTGAAATGTGTACGCCAGGTTCCCGTGGGAATTTCTGTCTGAGCCTGCACAGCCAGGGAAAAAAGCCCTGCTGCTACCATCAAGGCAACATAACTAAGGCTTCGGAGAGAGGGCGTAGTGTTTTTTTCAGCTGTTGTTTTCATACGGTGGTGCTGTATAGTAGATAGAAGACCGAGAGTAAAAATAGCCATTCCCTGCTAAACAAATAAGGATAAAAGGAAAAGATAATACCGGGCTTAAGATGTGCAAGTAACAGCCCAGGCAGCAGTCGAGTGAGGGAACTTTACATCTCCAGCCCAGATTATGCAGCGGAGCGGAATTTGAGCTAAACCAAACATTTTGTTATATAAATTCAAAAATCACATTTTATTTTTTTCCATAATAAAGATGTTTTCTATATTTAGGCACTTCATGTTATTTTGTATTCGTATCCAAGACAAATATGTCAAATAAGAAGCAAAACAATACCAAGCTGCAGCTTCCTAACAGGGTGGTGGCTTATGCGAGCAATTGTTCGGTTGATATGGTCAGGAAGGTAAAAGCAAAGCTTCGAAAGGATAACTACCGGATCCTTGAAAACCACAATAAAATCACAGAATTCCTCGAAAACTTGAGGAATGAAAACCTAAATGATCAGTAGATAGTCTCCTCGGTCGTCCCTGTTTCCACCCCGCTTTTACAGACTTTTTTGCCCATAGATACTGCGTTTCTTACATAACCATGTAGCTGCGTTATTGTTTACAAAGATCGATTAATATTTTTACGATTTAATAGTTGTTTTAACGCGCAAGTTTTGGAGATCGTGTACCCATTGTTGGTGAATTTGACCTGCTATGCCATTTTCACTTCAAAAAAACGGACAAAAGAACATCGACAATGTAAAAGCGCTTTTTCGGAGACCGGTGGGTTGGAGTTTCCGTATGCAGCCCAGGAATACTATCCTTTGTCGATCGTAAGCAGGCCGGCTTTGAGGGCGTAAGTGGTAAGTTCCAGTGCCGAGCGCACACCGAGCTTTTTGAGGATGTTTTTGCGGTGAGAGTGGATGGTATGATGGCTGAGGCTTAGTTGGTACGCTATTTCTTTATTGGTTTTGCCGCTGGCTACCAGGCGTATGATTTCTACCTCCCGTTCGGAGAGAGGTGGGGTAATAATGGGGTATTCTGGCTCAGGAGGAGGGAGCGTATCCCTCGACAGTGCCGGGGGAGGAGTATGCTGCCGGAGGGCAGAGAGTACGGCCTGGCATATTTGTGATCCATCGCATTCACGGGGAAGCATACAGTGGCAGGGCAGTCCTTTGATTGCCGATTGCTGAATGGAGCCATCTGTGCCCGTAAGCAAAATGGTATTGCAGGCCGGCCAGCGAAGTAGTATGGGCTGAAGGTGTAAAGGGTTGAAAAATTCGGGATGGAAGCCGAGAATGAGGATGTCTGGCTGGCACAGGAAACTCAGCTGGTGCAACTCGCTGGTATTTGACGCCTCGCCGGCTATTTCTACTTGCCCCAACGTAGACAATAAAGACTTCATCCCCAGCCTGAATACCGGCTGGGCGTCCGCTACTATCACAGATATTTGCAAGCCCTCCTTCACTATATTTATTTAGACTGAATCTAAATAAATGCAAACTTAGGGCTATTCTCCTCAAAGTGCAATACCCTGCGAAGGGTAATTCCTTCAAAATTCCATCTTGGTTTCGGCAAAATGGCACAGTCCGTCCAGCAGGTTGCTGAGCTCTTTGCCCGTTTCCGTAAGCGAATATTCTACGCGCGGGGGCACTTCGTGGTAGTATTTTTTGCTGATGAGCTTGTATTGCTCCAGGAGTTTCAGGCGGTCTGCCAGGATGTGATCGCTAATGTGTTCCAGGTCTTCTTTAATGCCGGAAAACCGGGTGTTTCCTTCTTCAATGCTAAACATTACTTCCGTGGTCCATCGTTTGCTCAGCAGGTAAATCAATTCGTTCAAAACGCACTTGTCTTCCAGGAACGCTTGATTTTGATAGTTGGTAGAAGTAGTCTTTCTGTGCGTCATGTCTAATTTTTTTATGAGTTACTAATAAACCCGACAGTTATTGGATATAGCCGGACGTTAATCGTAATTTGTTTTATCTAATGCGCCGTTGGCAAGAGATACCGGTGATTTTTTGAAAAAGCAATTATAAAGATAGTATTTGTTAACCGAAACAATAGTTAGAACCTTGCGCAACTACGGTTACATTGATGAATGAAACCACCGGATGAACGGTAAACAGGAGACTGGTGGAAAGGAAGTCTTTTTGACCGTCACTTAATGAGAACTAACAACGCAATGGAATATCGGAAAATAGGCTCTTCAAATCTCGAACTTTCGGCCATTGCCTTTGGCGCCTGGGCTGCCGGAGGATGGATGTGGGGCGGCACCGACAGACGAGAGGCGGTAAAGGCCATGGAAGCTTCGTATGATCTGGGTGTTACCTCTATCGATACAGCGCCGGTGTATGGCCAGGGGCTCAGCGAAGAAATAGTAGGAGAAGTCATCGGGAATATCCCACGTGACAAGGTGCAGATATTGACCAAATTCGGCATGCGCTGGGATGTGGCCAAAGGAACCTTCCACTTCAAAAGCAAAGACAACGAGGGCCGTGATATGTACCTTTACAAATATTCGGGCAAGGCAAGCGTCATCAATGAATGCGAGGAAAGCCTACGCCGCCTGGGTACCGATTATATTGATCTATACCAGATTCACTGGCCTGATAATACCACGCCCATAGATGAAAGCATGGAGGCCGTAGAGGAACTCATCAAAAGCGGCAAGGTGCGGTACGCGGG
>CAYUJK010000105.1:0-1460 GCA_964444895.1 uncultured Roseivirgaceae bacterium | reverse complement strand
GCCCTGGTAGGCGCCAGAAATGCGCGGCAGGCAACAGAAAATGCCCGGGCGGCAGAGGTGGAATTAACAGCGCAGGAAAATGATTTTATCACCTCCGAACTGGAGCGGCTTAAGCTGAACTCCCCTGGCTGAGTGTGACGTACATACCTTACTCTCAATGTGAGCATAGTGACGGTGAGTGCATGTGCTCAGTAACACATGCATTCATGTCTATTTACTCCAAAACCCGAAGCGGGGCAGAAATGTCCCGCTTTTTTATGCAATCTCTTTTCGTTTCGTATTTTTGATAATGTATAAAACCAAACCCCACGATGAAAAAAATAACTGCCGGTATTGTCCTTGTTTTGTTGCACGCGGGAACCAGCCTTTTCGGCCAACCCTCCGGGACCGACTTTTTCAGCCACTGGTCTGATGAAGCTTCGCCACAAAAGGTGGGCGCAGTGGTGGCCAATCGTTTTTTAGAGGTGCCACGCCCCTATTACGACATGCCCAATCCGCCCAAAGTGATTACCTATTTCGAAGTATGTACCTGGTACGGAGCGCTTACCTTTGCCAGCCTCGCCAAAGATACGGATCTCAGCAACAGACTTGCCGGGCATTTTGAGCCCCTGTTTGGCGAAGACAGCATCCATATACCGCCGGCAGATCATGTGGACAATACGGTCTTTGGAAGCCTGGCACTTGAGCTTTACCTCCAAACAAGGGATCCCCGCTACAAAGCAATTGGTCTGCGGTTTGCCGATGCGCAATGGGAAGAACCACCTGTTCACCACGCTACGGAGAAGGCGGTGAAGTACCACAACGAAGGACTGAGCTGGCAAACCCGGCTGTGGATAGACGACATGTACATGATCACCATGATACAGTCGCAGGCTTACCGGGCTACCGGAAACAAAAAGTATGTCGACAGGGCCGCAGAGGAAATGGTCTTTTACCTCAACGCTCTTCAGAAATCCAATGGCCTTTTCTACCACGCGCCCGAAATCCCCTTTTTCTGGGGGCGTGGCAACGGTTGGATGGCCGCCGGCATGACAGAGCTTCTCAGGGTGTTGCCGAAGGACAACCCCAATCGCGTTCGTATTATGGAAGGTTATAAAACGATGATGGCCTCGCTGCTGGAATACCAGTCAGAGCAGGGAATGTGGCGTCAATTGATCAACGATCCGGACTCCTGGCCGGAGACTTCCTGCACAGGGATGTTTGCGTTCGCCATGATTACCGGGGTGAAAAACGGTTGGCTGGATGCCAATGTGTACGGCGAAGCTGCGCGCAAGGCGTGGCTGGCCTTAATCACCTACCTTGATGAGAACGGCGATGTGCGCGAAGTGTGCCAGGGAACGGGCGCAAAAAACGACCGCCAGTACTACCTCGATCGCCAACGAATCACAGGGGATTTCCATGGCCAGGCGCCGATCCTCTGGTGTGCTACCGCCCTACTGCGATAGGAAAGCGGGATAAAA
>CAYUJK010000104.1:1580-10204 GCA_964444895.1 uncultured Roseivirgaceae bacterium | reverse complement strand
TTGACAAGGCCGCCAAGCTGCTGGACCTGCCCTATCCGGGTGGTCCGTTGATTGATCAATATGCCCAAAAAGGCAACAGCGATCGCTTTGTTTTTCCCGATACCAGTATGCCGGGGCTCAACTATTCATTTAGCGGCATCAAAACGGCCTTTCTTTACTTTCTCAGAGAGGAAAAAGCGAAGAACGCGAATTTCATCGAGGAAAACATGAACGACATTTGCGCCAGCATCCAAAAGAAACTCATCGATATGCTGATGCAAAAGCTGAAACGGGCGGTGAAAGAAACCGGAATCACCCAGGTAGCTATCGCCGGAGGTGTATCGGCCAACAGCGAACTACGGAGTAGAATGCAGCAGGAGGCTGACCAACGGGGCTGGACGGTTTACATACCTGCCTTTCAGTATTGCACAGACAACGCGGCTATGATTGCCATGACCGCCCACTACAAGTACCTGCAAGGCGATTTTGAAGACCTGAGCGTAACTCCTGAGCCTAGGCTGAGGTTTTCCTGAAAGGATAACGCACCGCTTCATTACGGCAACGTGAATTTTCTGTGTACCTCCGTGTTTTCCTGCGAAACTCTGTGGAATTGTTATAAATTTGGCCCACACCGATATGCCAAAGATGAAACTGTCTGTAGTCGTTACTTTGTATAATGAGGAAGAAAACGTAAAGCCTCTGTTGGCGCAAATCTCCGCTGCGCTGGATGGGCTTGACTACGAAGTGGTTCTCGTGGATGATGGCTCCTACGACGGGACCGTGGCAGAAGTAAAAAAATATGCGAACGAGCGGACGAAAATGGTACGGCTGAAACGGAACTTCGGTCAAACAGCTGCGATGTCAGCAGGGATCGACTATGCCGGGGGAGAATACATCGCTACAATGGATGGTGATTTGCAAAACGATGCTGCCGATATACCACCAATGATGCAAAAGCTGGAAGATGGTGGCTACGACCTGGTAGCCGGCCGGCGTAAAAACAGGAAAGATGGGTTTATCATGCGAAAAGTACCCTCGCTGATTGCCAACCGGATGATCCGCGACCTGACCCATGTGAAGGTGACAGACTATGGCTGCTCGCTAAAGATCATGAAAAGGGACGTCGCCAAAAATCTCGGGCTGTACGGCGAGCTTCACCGGTTTATTCCCGTGCTGGCCCAGCTTGAGGGTGCTTCCATAGCCAATATGGACGTGAAACACCATCCCAGAAAATTTGGGAAATCCAAATATGGTATCAACCGCACCCTGAAGGTAGTCAGCGATCTGCTGCTGATGCTTTTCTTTCAAAAATATGCCCGCAAACCCATGCACCTTTTTGGCGGGCTTGGGTTTGTGACCTTCGGAGTGGGCTTGCTCATTAGCTTGTATTTGCTCGTGGAAAAAATACTGGGCCACGACATCTGGGGCCGGCCACTGCTATTGCTGGGGATTACGATGCTTATCGGCGGCATTCAGCTTATTACTTTTGGTTTCATTGCGGAGATTCTGATGCGCACGTACTTCGAGTCGCAGAATAAGAAGATCTACGGCGTAAAGGAAGTATACACCGGAAGGGAGGAATAGTGGAAGAATGGAGAAAGGGAAATTTCGCACTATTGCCGTTGTGGCGCTGATCCTGTTCTTTCCAAACATGCTCTAACATGAATCTCAAATTTCTGAAGCTTCTTTTGAAAATCATCCTTACGGGTGTAGCCGTGTGGGTAGTAGTGCGCAAAATTGACATGGCAGAGACCTGGGGTGTTTTGGCTTCTCTTCAGTGGGTTTGGCTTATTCCTGCTGTCGTGTTTTTTAACCTCTCCAAAGTAGTGAGTGCGTTTCGGCTAAGGGAATTTCTCAGAACGCTGCAAATCGATTTCAGTGCCGGTGTGACGGTGAAGCTTTGCTATGCAGGCATGTTTTATAATCTTTTTTTGCCTGGCGGTATCGGGGGCGATGGCTATAAGGTGTATCTACTAAAAAGGCAGTACCGAGAAACATCCGTTAAGAAGATCGTTTCAGCCGCGTTGCTTGACCGGGTTAGTGGCATGGCTGCCCTGGTGTTCCTGGCGCTGATCTTGTTTTTGGGCACCTCCGCCGGTGGCATGGTGCAAGGACCCTGGTGGGCAATTTTTGTTGTTTTCGCAACCCTCTTTTACCCAACTGTTTACCTGGGTAATGGCTTTGTGTTTAAGTCGTTTAGGAGTGCCTTTTTCAAAGCTGATCTCCAGTCGCTGGGGGTACAGGTTTTGCAGGTAGTCTGTGCCTACTTTATTCTGCTGTCGGTAGGGATTGGTATGCACCACCTGGATTACCTGGAGTTGTTTCTGTTGTCGTCTGTTGTGGCCGTATTGCCATTCACTATTGGAGGCATTGGCGCCAGGGAGTTGATTTTTATTTACGGATATGAATTTCTACCTATTGATAAAAATGCCGCTGTAGCTTTTAGCATTGTCTTTTTTTTGATCACCGCGGCGAGTTCGCTGACAGGCGCTTTTTTAAAGATCAGGTTTGAAGCGAAAGACCAAAAATCTTCCTGAAATGACCTGGGCAATGCTTTTTCTTTTGGACATTGAGGCGTTTTTGCTGAGGCTTTCATGAAATGACTGCGCTTCAATTTTGGGCTTTCGGTATGCAAAACCCATTTTTGTCGCTAAATTGGGGCTAAAAATCCAATCTTGAGTTTATACAGCCAAACATACAAGCGCGCTTTCGACCTTTTTTTTTCTTCGCTGCTTGCCATTTTTCTTTTTCCTGTTTGGTTTTTTCTCCTTCTTTCCCTGTTTTTTTTTTACAGGGGAAAGCAAGTGTTTTTTTTTCAGAAAAGGATTGGGCTTAAGGGAGAGGAATTTGTGTTGTGGAAGTTCAGAACGTTGAAAGCAAGGCCAGCAACATCGATAGGCCACCACGATAATGACGCTACCACCTTGGGCCGGTGGCTGCGAAAGTCAGGCCTGGACGAACTGCCCCAGTTGTGGAACGTGATCCGCGGCGATATGTCGGTGGTAGGGCCGCGGCCCTTACCGGTGGAATACAAGGAGATAATTGAAGACAGGTATAATTTCAGGCTAAATGTAAAGCCGGGTATTACCGGACCTGTGCAGGTGAGAGGAAGAAACAAGCTTGCCTGGAATGAGCGCTTTGCACTAGACCGGTGGTATTGCGAAAATATCTCGTTTTTTAACGATCTGAAAATTATTTTTTTAACGATTTTTGCCTTGTTCAAAGCGGAGGGCGATGTGCCTTCTGATCAATTAAAAAAGGGCTGATGCTGATATACGGTACGGGTGGACACGCGAAAGTGGTATATGATTGTCTGAAATCTATGCGTCAGGAGGTAGAGCTCTTCTTTGATGACCGCATTGTGGAGAATCCTTTTTTCGGAAAGCAGGTGATGGCGTACAATCAGGGGCTTTTCCCTGAGAGGCCACTACTATTAGCGGTAGGAGATAATGCCGCTCGCAGAAATCTCGCTCATAAAGTCTTTCATCGCTTTGGAGTGGCGGTTCACACCTCTGCTGTGGTAAGTGATTTTGCTGAAATTGGAGTGGGTTCCATGATCATCCACAATGCCGTGGTGCAGTCTCACGCAGCCGTTGGCCGTCATGTGATAGTGAATACGGCTGCTACGGTAGACCACGACTGCCGGATAGGTGACTTTGTTCATCTGGCCCCCAAGAGTACTTTGTGCGAAGGCGTAGTAGTAGGAGACGGCGCGCTGGTGGGGGCGGGGGCGGTGGTTTTGCCGGGTGTCAATATCGGCAAATGGGCTGTGGTAGGAGCGGGAAGCGTAGTATTGAGCAACGTGGAGGAAGGTACAGTGGTAGTGGGCAATCCCGCAAAAGTGATTAACCGCATATAATATTGGAAAGAAGCAAATACGATATTTACCTGTCGCCGCCGCACCTTAGCGGCGAAGAACGAAAATTGGTAGAGGAGGCGCTGGCGGGCAATTGGATTACCACGGAAGGAGAGCAAGTGGAGCAATTCGAGCAGGAAATTGCCGACTACGTAGGTGGCGCGCATGTGGTGCTCACTAACAGCGGCACTTCGGCCATACACCTCGCCCTGGCCACACTCGGTGTAGGGCGAGATGATTTTGTGATTTGCCAGTCGTTTACCTTCGTCGCCGCCGTGAACCCGGTTTTGTACCAGGGTGCCGTGCCGGTGTTTGTGGATAGCGAACCGGAGACCTGGAATATGGACCCCAATAGCCTGGAAGATGCCATCAAGTGGTGCATAAGTCGAGGCAAAAAGCCGAAGGCTATTATCTACATCCACATCTATGGCATGCCGGCCAAAATCGAAGAGATAGCGGCGGTGGCCCGGCGTTTTGAAGTACCGCTGATCGAAGATGCGGCTGAGGCTTTCGGTTCCATGTATCAACAGAAAAAAGTAGGTGTTTTCGGGGATATTTCGGTGTTTTCGTTCAATGGCAATAAAATTATTACAACCTCGGGTGGAGGAGCGTTTTTGTCGAAAAACGAACAACATGCCAGGAGAGCAAAACATCTCGCCACTCAAGCCAGGGAAAGCAATCATCAGTACAACCATCATGAGGTAGGTTTTAACTACAGGCTAAGTAATATTTGTGCAGCAATTGGCAGGGGACAGCTCAGGAATATTGAAGATCGTGTAGTGCAGCGGCGAAATGTTTACGATTTTTACAAAGAAAATCTCGGTTTGATTGAGGAATTCATATTTGTGAAAGAGCCCACCCCAGCCTATTCTAATCGATGGCTCAGTACGGTATTGGTCGGCGACTCGCACCTGGCAGAGAAAATTTTTAACCGGCTGAGGGATAATAAAATAGAGTGCCGGCCGTTATGGAAACCCATGCACCTTCAACCGGTTTTTAGGGAAATGACGTTCTTTGGAAAAAACTATTCTGGTTATTTATCTGCACACGGCCTGTGCCTTCCTTCAGGTACCAATTTGACTGAGGATCGCCTCAGTAAGATTTGCGAAATAATTTTGTCGGTTTTGTAATTTTTTTCCTCTAAATTTGGCCGAATCCTTATACATTGTGTGTGTATAAATAACATCAACCCTAATCATTTTTATTGTTCAAAGCGAGGAGATTGATTGATAGGCTATGTTTCCTGTTTGATTTGAATTAATAAAAAGAGTCCTAGTCAAATGAACAAAAGGTTATTAAAAATCAGAATTCTCCCGCGATGGATAATTATATTGATTGATTTCCTGATCCTCTGTTTTTCCGCCGCCCTGTCGTATCTTCTGAAATTTAGCTTCAATCATAACGTGTTTGTGGAGCTCGAAGTGGTCAAAGGCATGCTTGTGCTTGTGACAATGGGCTTTATTTCGATCCTGGTTACGAAAAGTTATGCGGGAATTGTGCGGTACACCGGCATGCAGGATGGCAAGCGAATTATGTTTTCAGCAGGATTGGCCGCGGCACTTTCGGTTATTTCGAACTACATACATTTTTATTATTTCGAGAAGGTTCTTTTTCCGGCGTCCATCATTGTTATCACATTTGTGCTGGCGCTGGTCATGCTCTTTTCTTACAGGCTTCTCGTGAAACAGGTGTTTTCCGCGTTCATTGGCTTCGAAAAGCGAAAGGAATTTGTAGCAATTTATGGTATAGGGCACACCGGAATGATTGTGCGTCAGATCATCGAAAACGATGGTTCAAGCCACAAGCGGGTGGCCGCCTTTTTCGACCATCATCATCAAAAAATTGGGAAAGTAGTAAACGGCATAAAGATATTCGACCCCGAAAAAGATTTTCTGAAGGTAGTGGCGAACCACGATATCCGGGAGGTAATTATTGCCGATAAAAACCTTTCCATAGAACGAAAGAACGCCCTGGTAGACGACTGCCTGAAAACGAATATCAAAGTGCGAACAGTGCCGCCGGTAGAAAACTGGATTCGCGGCAGCCTTAGTTCAAGTCAAATAAAGGACGTACGCATAGAAGATCTTCTAGGGAGGGAATCCATTAAACTCGACAACTTCAATATTTCAGAAGAGATAAAGGGGAAAAATGTACTCATTACAGGCGCTGCCGGATCAATTGGCAGTGAGCTGGCTCGCCAAGTGCTCTTTTACCTGCCACAGTCTGTGGTACTGGTGGACCAGGCAGAGTCGCCCTTGTTTGAGCTGGAGAATGAGCTGTACATAAAACGCGGCACCATCGATTTCCAGTCTTTTGTGGCGGATGTTACCCATTCAGAGCGGATGGAAGCTATATTCAATGAGTTTATGCCGGATATTGTTTTCCATGCTGCGGCGTATAAGCATGTGCCCATGATGGAGCGTAACGTCGTAGAAGCAATTCAATGCAATGTACGCGGCACCAAGATCCTGGCGGACCTCTCGGTGAAATATGGTGTTAGTAAGTTTGTCATGATATCTACCGACAAGGCCGTGAATCCCACCAATGTAATGGGCGCCTCTAAGCGAATTGCAGAAATGTACGTACAGTCGCTCAATAATTATCTGTATAAAAGCAATCCGGAGTCCACGAAATTCATTACCACCCGTTTCGGCAATGTATTGGGGTCAAACGGCTCGGTGATCCCTCTTTTCAAAAAACAAATTAAAAGTGGCGGACCTGTAACGGTAACCCATGCCGAGATTACGCGCTATTTTATGACAATCCCCGAAGCATGCCAGTTGGTATTGGAAGCCGGCGCTATGGGAAAGGGAGGTGAGATTTTTGTGTTCGATATGGGCAAGTCAATCAAGATCGTAGACCTGGCCAAGAAAATGATCCAGCTTTCCGGGCTGCAGGTGGGCAAAGATATTGAGATCAAATACACGGGCCTGCGCGAAGGAGAAAAGCTCTACGAAGAGTTGCTGAGCAACGCCGAAGACACCCTGCCGACCTACCATCATAAGATACTTATAGCCAAAACACAACCCATTGACTACTTCGAGGTAAAGGATAGCGTGCAAAACCTTATCAACGTCACCGAAGATGGCGACGAGCTGAAAATTGTGGGAATAATGAAGTTTATTATACCCGAATTTATCAGTAATTCCTCTAAATTTGAAGTACTTGATAAGAAGCGACTCAAAACTTCAAATTGAAAAATTAAGCAACCTGTATGTTTGGCCTAATGATTGGTGGATGCCTGGTTTCGGGGGTTATCGTGTTTGTCCTTTCTTTCTTGATCTCACTTTTGTTTACACCTCTGCTTCGAAGGCTTTCTTTGCGATATGACCTGTATGCGGTGCCTAATCATCGCAGCAGTCACTTTCAAAAGATACCGAATACCGGCGGTGTGTTGCTGTTTTTCTCGATAGTGGTGCCGGTATTTGTATTTTCGGATGTCAACTCTGCGCAAAATTTTTTGCTATTGGCGCTTTCGTACCTGGTGTTATTTGTGGTGGGCGTGCTGGATGATGTGTTTAACGTTTCCGTAAAGTTTAAACTGCTCGGGCAGTTTCTGCCGGCGGCGTTGATATTACTTTCACTTGCTACCCAGAATTTTATTTTACCTTTTATTCCGGCTTCTGTTGATTATCCTGTATCGGTAAAATTCATCTTTTGGCTCGTAGCCGTGGTGGGGATTATTAACGCCTACAATTTTATTGATGGTATTGATGGCCTGGCCATTGGCTTGGGAATCTTGGGAGGCTTGCTATTTGGCATGTATTTTTACGTTCACCAGTACTGTAACCTCGCTATGCTGGGTTTTGCCCTGTCAGGGGGGTTGCTGGGGTTATTGAGGTACAACCTGTCTCAGAGCAGGAAGATTTTTATTGGCGACACGGGTTCGTTGATCATTGGGGGCATCATGAGTTTGTTCATTTTACGCCACCTGGAGATAAACCAGCAAGACGATCTCAACTTTTCTTCCTCAATGGTTTTCGGAATATTGTTCGTGCCGGTTTCTGATCTTGTGAGAGTGGTGATATTCAGGCTAATCAATAGGAAATCTCCGTTTCAGGCCGACAGGACACACGTTCATCACATTTTAATGGATAGGTTTTCGCTGAATCACCGGCGCACAAGTGCGTCGCTGCTTGGCGGTCAAGTGGGTATATTTCTCCTTTTTCTGGCTTACAACGAGCTGTTTGATCACGCGCAGATCATATTCAGCCTGCTGATGTTTTTGCTGTACGTGTGGGTGGTAGAATCGCTAAAGCGCGCCCCTCGAACGTGAAAATACTTGCTATCTTCTGCGCTTGTATTTTTTGGGTCTGTAGGCCTTCGGCTTTTTGCCACGCATAGGTCGGTAGGATGGTCCGCCGCCTCGTAAACTCCCAAAGAAATACTCCGCGCGAATGTTGAGGATGAAATACGCGTCGTTTCTGTCCGGGTTGCCTCGCACGTTCATGCCGCGCTCCGACATCGTAGGGCTTAAGTCCAACTCTCCGCTCCTGTCAGAAAGTCGCTGGGCTACACGGTTGTCACCAAAAGAAGTCGGCTCTGGAAAATATCCACTGCTCACGTCGTCCAGGTAGTCAGTAAAAGTAAGGCGGTACCCTCCATCAATGTTGATATTAAGGAAAGGTGTGGCGCGAAACTTCACGCCGGCGCCAAAGGGAATGACCATGGTCATGAGTCCATAGCTATTTTCGGGCCCTTCGGTTTCCAGGCCTCTGAGATAGTGAACTTCGCCATCAAGCTTAGCGTATGGATTAAACTGCAACAAGCCAATGCCTCCGTATACGTA
>CAYUJK010000104.1:0-1480 GCA_964444895.1 uncultured Roseivirgaceae bacterium | reverse complement strand
AAATCGCCATTTTTGGCCAGGTCGCCAAAATAGAAGGCAGCACCCGTGCCCGCCCCTATAATAAAATTCCGGTTGCGGCTTCTGATTCCCTGCCCGTAGGTAAGGTCAGCCAAGACAACTAAGATGACGAGTACAAATAATTTCTTCATTTAAGCAAATATTTACCTTATACCACTACATAAATCATCTCTATCAGAAATCAAAAAAACACCTCGTTTAAAACACGCGAGTATTCAGAGGTAATGTGTGCAACTGGTATTCAGCTTTTGACCACCAAACAAAAAGAATATTCTAATATAAATAATGATCCGAATACAAATATATCACTTCTTATTTAAAATGCAGTAATTGCAATATTTCCTTATTGACGTAATCAACCTTTCTTTGGAATTTTAGTGGTAAGGCGACTTCCGGGTGCGGCTGTTTTTTACAAAGGAGTCTTTTGAGAAAAATTTCAAATCGGGACTTTTTTCCCAAATCGGGAAATTTTGACCGGGCTTCATCCCCGAGATTTGCTCTTAGTCCTCCATTTTTCCAGTTGGCATTGTTTTTAATAATAAAGAGAGGCATAAAGTTTCATTTTTAGAACAATGGTACTGGAGACAATGGAAAGCGAACTAAGGGAAGGTAATTTTATTTTTTACTCCGGCGAGGTCTTGCAGCTAAACCATAAGAATATTGACCTGGTTTACACGAAAGGAGTAAAATTTTTGGAAGGAATAGAGATAAATGTCAACTGGCTGGAAAATTTTGGCTTTTTCTATATCAATGGCTCGGGTGGCAACAGCATGTTTTTTCAGCAAGGGGTGAAGGTGGAGTTGTCCGATGACTTGTCTACTGTATACATTCACAGTCTTGAAATTCGCAAAATAAAATACGTTCACGAGCTGCAAAATCTTTTCTTTGCTCTTACCGGCAATGAGCTGGTGTACAGGGATGCTATTCATACATAAATGCTATATTTGCAATAATGTTGAATAAAGCATTACATTGCCTACATGAAATTCAGTGATTTTAAAAGCATCCTCAAAGACCATTCCCTAAGGATTACCGATTGTCGCATAGATGTGTTGGAGAAATTTTATTCTTCAAATCACGCGCTGTCTTTTAAAGACCTGGAAGACAACCTGGAAGGCTACGATCGTGTAACGCTCTACCGCACACTCAACTCCTTTATTGACAAGGGAATCCTCCATAGAATTCCCAATGACAGCGGCTTTGCCAGCTACGGTCTGTGCCCGGAGTCATGCACAGCCGACGCCCACCATCATAATCATATCCATTTCAAGTGCGTAAAGTGTGGTCACATTGAGTGCATTCCTCATCGCCACATTCCCGAGGTGAGCCTGGCGGGGTACACCATTTTGGAGAGCAACCTAATCGTAAATGGGATATGCAAACGCTGTAACGAGGAAAAGTGAAAAGGAGAAAGGAGCGGAGGTTAGGCTGAGAGTTCAAAGCTCAAAGGGGTAAGGAGCAA
>CAYUJK010000103.1:5551-10256 GCA_964444895.1 uncultured Roseivirgaceae bacterium | reverse complement strand
GAAACCTGCTGCAGCAGGTGAACGAAACCTCTGACGGTCAATTCCCCTTCGCGTTTATTCTTAGTTGCATCGATTCGCGAACGTCGGCAGAGCTGATTTTTGACCAGGGCTTGGGCGATATTTTTAGTTGCCGTATAGCAGGAAATGTATTAAACGAAGACATCCTGGGAAGCATGGAATTTGCATGTAAAGTGGCGGGCTCAAAAGTGGTAGTGGTGCTGGGCCATACCCGGTGCGGCGCTGTGAAAGGCGCCTGCGATGATGTAAAACTGGGTCATCTTACCCACCTTGTAGAGAAGATTAAGCCCGCAGTAGAAGCTGAAAAGTCGGTGGCAAACAACCGAACCTCCTCTAACCTGGAATTTGTAGACAAGGTAGCCGACATTAATGTCCACCTCGTCATGAAACAAATCAGGGAACAGAGCCCGATCATTAATGAAATGCTGAAGAAAGGAGAGATATCGCTGATTGGCGGCATGTATGATGTAGAAACAGGAGTGGTCGAGTTTTATGAATAAAGAAGTAGAAGAATTCTCGTTCCGCCTTGCTGACCGGAATGACGAGGAGACGATCAGCGCCCTGCTGGAAAAGAGTGAGTTACCGGTAGAAGACTTGGGAAGTAAGATCACTTTTTTTGTTGGCCTGGACAGTACGGGTTCATTGGCCGGATGTATAGGCTTGGAAAAATACGGAAAAGAGGGCCTGCTGCGGTCTATGGCTGTGGACGGAAAGTACAGAAGCAAAGGCCTGGGAAGCCAGCTGCTGGATAGCCTGCTCTACCACTGTCGCGGTGCAGGTGTAAGCACCTTACACTTGCTGACTACTACTGCAGACCAGTATTTTTTGAAGAAGGGATTTCGTCTTGCTGACCGTGCAGCAGCCCCGGCCAGTATTCGGGCCACTACCGAGTTTTCTTCCCTCTGCCCTGCGAGTTCGGTGTACATGACGCTAAAAATTCAGGACTTTGATTAAACAATTGGAAATAAAGCCAAAATCCATAAGGGTATTAGTACCTTATTTTTCAAATTCTTACTTTCTTTGGCAAGAATTTGGGAAAATAAGGTACGTTGCAAAATTTATGGATGAATTATGCAAGGAGTATGCACTAAAAAGAGGGCCTGTTAATCAATACAAATCCATAAATTTTGCCTGCTAACTTGGACAAATCAAAACAGAAACGTGATTAAAAATCCGTTAAGACCATTGGTCTGGTTTTGATTTGTCCAAGTTAGGTTCAAATAATTAATTTTGCCGTTTCTTTTTGCTTGAGTGTTGCCGCTAAGACACCGAGGCGCCAAGTAAACAGAAAGAAAGTGATAGACTTAGTGACTTCTTTGTGCCTTAGCGCCCCTACCGGAAGGCAGGCCTGCTTGCCGGTAGGCAGGTTGGTGGCAAAAAAAAGCAAAGCAGTGATTTTTGAAAAAGTAAACTAAACATCAATTGGAAAAAGTACTCGTTACCGGCACGGCCGGCTTTATTGGCTTTCATCTGTCGAAAAGACTGCTAAAAGAAGGATTTTCCGTAGTCGGCCTGGACAATTTGAACGACTACTACGATGTCAACTTGAAAAAGTCACGCTTGGAAATTTTGGAAAAGGAAAAGGACTTTGCTTTCGTAAATGCATCGCTGGAAGACAATGACGCCTTACAGAGCGTCTTCAGAAGCCACTCACCCAGTTACGTGGTAAACCTGGCAGCCCAGGCCGGCGTGCGCTATTCGCTCACGAATCCTCATGCCTACGTGCAGGCCAATCTCGTGGGCTTCGTGAATATATTGGAAGCCTGCCGCCACCACAAGGTAAAACACCTGGTGTACGCCTCTTCCAGCTCCGTTTACGGCTCCAACACCCGCATGCCCTTTTCGGTGAGCGACAATGTAGACCACCCCGTATCACTGTATGCTGCCTCGAAGAAAGCCAATGAGCTGATGGCGCATACCTATTCGCATCTGTATAAATTGCCGACCACTGGCTTGCGGTTTTTCACTGTATACGGCCCCTGGGGCAGACCCGACATGGCCCTGTTTTTATTTACAAAGGCCATTTTAGAAGACAGGCCCATCGATGTGTTCAACTATGGCAAAATGAAACGCGATTTTACCTATATTGACGACATCATTGAAGGCGTATACCGGGTAATGAAGAATGTGCCGGTTGAAAATCCGGATTGGCAGGGTGATAACCCCGACCCCGCAGTAAGTTCTGCTCCTTACAAAATTTATAATATCGGGAACAACGAACCTGTGGAATTGGGGGACTTTATTTCAGAAATCGAAAAGTGTCTGGGAAAAGAAGCCCAGAAAAACATGATGCCCATACAGCCTGGTGACGTGCCAGCCACCTATGCCAACGTGGACGCCCTCATGAACGATGTGGGTTTTAAGCCCGCTACGTCCATTCAAACGGGTATCAGAAATTTCATAAATTGGTACAGAGAATATTATAAAGTATAAACATGAAGTCCTCTTTTTTTTCGACCGTCGTACTATTTTTCATGCTGCTACCCCTGACTGCTGCTATAGCCCAGCAGAGGTCTACGCAAACCCAGAGGCAGGGCCAGGGCCAGAGTTCCGGGCAAAATATCGACCCCTCACAAATCGACCCTTCGCAAATAGCCACCATCAATATTGATAACCTTTCCGACGCCCAACTGAGGATGTTTTACCAACGGTTTGAGTCCAGCGGACTTTCTGAGCAGGAATTGGAAATGGCCCTGCGGTCCCGTGGCATGCCCGCCATCCAGATTCAAAAGCTCAAAGACCGGATAGCAAAAATACGTACTTCCGCCCCACGCTCAGGAACGGGTTACGACAGAGCACGCACACGCGAAGAAGCTCCAACTGCTAAAAAGGATCTATTCCAGACACTGACCACGCCGTACGAAGACCTACTGGAAGAAAAAGAAAAGGAAAAGCTATCGAAGATATTCGGCTACCGGTTGTTCAACTCCGAAGTGCTTACATTCGAACCTTCGCTGAACGTACCTACTCCAAAAGACTATGCACTTGGCCCCGGTGACGAGGTGGTGATAGACGTATGGGGAGCATCAGAGCAAACTTACCAGGAGGTGATAACGCCCGACGGATACATAAAAATTGCCAACCTGGGACCTATCTTTCTCAACGGCCTTACGATGGAAAAGGCCAGTGAACGGATAAAAGAAAGGCTGTCGCAGATTTACAGTGGTCTGAAAGGCTCACAACCAAACACCTTCGCCCAGGTTTCCTTAGGGCAAGTGCGTACCATCAGGGTATCCGTAGTAGGCGAGGCGCTGAGGCCCGGAACCTTTAACGTAAGCTCCCTGGCTACCATCGGCAATATCCTGTATTTATCAGGAGGGCCGAATTTAAGCGGTTCGTTGCGAAATATCGAGTTGATCCGCGGTGGTAAGAATATCTACACTTTCGATGCATACGACTTTCTCATTAAAGGCGCCCTCACACAAAACCTCCGCCTCCAGGACCAGGACATTGTGCGGGTATTGCCTTACGAAAGCCGCGTAGAGGTGTTGGGCGAAGCCAAGCGCCCCGGCATTTATGAAGCAAAAGACGGGGAAACGTTCGAAGACCTAATCGGATTTGCGGGTGGATTTACAGAAAACGCGTATTCTGGAATGATCAAAGTAAAGCGGAATAACGGTGTTACGCGCCAATTCCTCGATCTAAAAAAAGACGAGTTTTCCTCCGCAGAACCCCAAAATGGCGACGTAGTGTCTATTGAGGGCATCGTGAACCGCTTTGAAAACCGGGTGCAGATCAGGGGCGCCGTTTTTCGCGAAGGAGAATTTCAACTTTCAGAAGGACTTACTCTTCTGGGGCTCATTGAGAAAGCCCAGGGGCTGCGAGGTGACGCTTTCATGGAAAGGGCCACCATCTACAGAACCCGCGACGACTATACTTCCCAGGTTATTTCACTCAACCTGCGAGAGGTGCTGAAAGGAGAGTCAGATGACATAGCCCTGGCACGGGAGGACGTAGTAAATATTTCTTCGGTTTATGACCTAAAAGAAGAATACTACCTCCAGGTATATGGAGAAGTGAGAAATCCGGGAGTATTCCCCTACATTGGTCAAATGACGGTAGAAGACCTCTTATTGAAAGCGGGCGGGCTTCGGGAGTCCGCTTCGAAATCGCAAATAGAAGTGGCACGAAGGATCCGCGATATCAGCAAAGAACAGGAGATCAACGAGACAGCCGAAGTCTTTACTTTTTCCATATCGGAAAACCTCGGTCTGACCGATGAGGCCTCAAAATTTGTTTTGCAGCCCTTCGACCAGGTATATGTGCGGCGCTCGCCAGCCTACCAGCAGCAGATCAATGTTCGGCTTGACGGAGAAGTGAACTATCCCGGATTGTACGCCATCAAAAAGAAAGATGAGCGGATATCCGACATGATCAAGCGCGCCGGAGGCATCACCGCGGAAGGATATGCCAAAGGAGGCACCCTAATCCGCCGCACGGAATTCAACCCTGCCAAACCCGACGATATGGTCCGGCTTGAAAACCTCAAAGTGCTAAAGGAAGCAAAAGAAAAAACGTCCCGTGATATTTCTACCTATACCTTTTCAGAAACGGAAGAATTGTTGTTAAAGCGATTGGAAGGAATAGAGGAAACACTGGAAGAATATGAATTGCAGTTGGAGGAAGGTGTGGGACGCGAACGCATGAACCTGAAGCAAATGAAGATCAGGCAACTGATGGAGGAAGA
>CAYUJK010000103.1:0-5451 GCA_964444895.1 uncultured Roseivirgaceae bacterium | reverse complement strand
GGTGGACTCAGTCCGGAATTGTATCCTCAGATTGTTCAGAGTTTACCATTTCAACTTGAAATCATTAACAAAGAACTAACTTTTGAGAAAAAAGATACGGTGGTATCGTCTTACGTCTATTTTAAAGAGATTGATTCACCTTCGTTGTTGGGGTATGTGGCGGAATACACGATAGGATTGCCTGGGAAGGTAAAGAAGCTATTTTCCGGGAACAATGAAGAGAAATTGCCCTTTGAAAGTGAGAAGGGTGGAATCGTTCGCATAAGCAAAGAAGACAGTGATTTAATCGAGACCTTCAAAGAAAGAATTTCCGTAAATGTTGATAGTAAAACTGGGGTAATCGGAATTTACACAGAAATGCCTGACCCCAATGCAGCAGCAGAATTGGCAGAAGTCGGAGTTGATTTACTTCAAGCGCACGTTATCAATCATAAGATCAACAAAGCCAGGGAAAATCTACAGTTTATACAGGAAAGACATGAAGAAGCCAAAACTAAGTTTGAAAAGACTCAGAATAATTTAGCGGCATTCAATGATCGAAACTTAAATGTAGTTACTGCCAGAGCACAAACAGAACAACAAAGGTTAACAAATGAATACAACCTCGCTTTTGAAGTGTTTAAAGGACTATCCACTCAACTAGAGCAAGCTGAAATTAAAGTGAAAGAGGATACACCTGTATTTACAGTGGTTGAGCCGATAAAATTGCCGGTAGAGAAGAGCAAGCCAAAGAGGGTGACAATAATACTTATTTTCACTTTTTTGGGAATAGTTGTAGGAATACTCAATGTTCTTGCGCTAAGCATGATGAGAGTTTACATTCATAAAAACAGCAGTGGTGAACTATATGCCTGATGTTTTATGCAGACAATTTCTCTGCTCAGTATAAGTACTCTTGACAAATAAATACTGTTAAAAGGTTATCAAATGCAGCAATCACAACTGAGACAAAATCTAAAATTTGGTCTGTACAATAAGTTGAGGGTACTTCAGGAAAGATTCCGACTGGGTAACATGGGGTCAAATGTATTTATCGATAAGAGGGTAGAGTTAATGAGATATGTAAAGAATATTTCTATCGGGGATGATGTTGTGCTAAAGGAAGGAGCTAGAATATGTAGTTGCAATAATGGTGCTTTTATTAAAATTGGCAACAGAACAACAATTGGATACCATACTTTTATCTTTGCCTCAAAACGCATTGAAATAGGTGAAGACTGTTTGATTGCGCCCTTTGTATACATAGTTGATAGCGATCACCAAATAGCACTCGGAAAAAAAATAAACCTACAGCCCAATGTTACTGATCAAATTCAAATTGGAAATGACGTTTGGGTTGCTAGTAATGTTACAATATTAAAAGGTGTCAAAATTTCTGATGGGGCGGTAATAGCTGCAAATTCTGTTGTTAATTCAAATATACCTCCAAATGCAATTTATGGAGGAAGTCCCGCAAGACAAATTGGAGAGCGAGAATAATGAAGACTGGAATAGTGATCTTATCACGATTTTCTTCTACTAGAGTCCCCGGAAAGGCTCTTAAGGAAATTAATGGAAAGCCACTATTGAAATACATAACAGAAAGATTGCTACAAATTATTTCGAAAGACCAACTAGTGATAGCTACATCAACTGAAGTTTCTGATGACGCTATAGAAAAGTTTGCGAGCAGTGAAGGAATCAATTGTTATAGGGGATCGCTAAACAATGTTGCTTTGAGATTCTATGAAGCAGCAAATCAATCTAGATGGGATTATGCAGTTAGGATAAATGGGGATAATATTTTTGTTGATTTGCCTTTATTAAAAAATATGATGGATATAGCAAGGAAGGAAAAATACTATTTCATCTCTAATGTAAAAAACAGGACGTATCCCAAGGGCATGAGTATTGAAATTGTTAAATTACGACACTTTGAGGTGCTGCTACCTGAAATCAGTCGGTCAGACCATTATAAGGAGCATGTCACTTTGTATTTGTACGAACACGAGTTGAGCGAATATTTTTTTGTATACAACATTGAGTTTCAAGAAGCTCAGGGACTACAAATGGCCCTTGATACCTATGAAGATTTCGAGAGAACGGAAAAAATAATTAACCGCTTTCAGTCCTCGCACTGGACATATAATCTAAAGGAGATATTAAGTATTTGGAACAAATTAAAAAATGAAAAAGCCCTTTGAAGGAAAATACGGACCGTTGCTAATAGCAGAAATAGGAGGCAATCATGAAGGCAATTTCGACTATGCCAAAAAATTGACTGAACTGGCAATTACTGCGGGAGTCGACTATGTAAAATTTCAAATTTATACAGGAGATGCTTTGGTTTCGAGTGTAGAGAGCCCAGATAGGAATAAGCATTTTAAGCGTTTCGAATTAACAAAGGAACAACATCGTTACTTAGCATCCATGGTAGTTGATGCCGGAATTGGCTACACTTCTTCAGTATGGGATATCGAATCTATAACCTGGATTGATGAATACATGAGTATCTACAAGATAGGGAGCGGTGATTTAACTGCCTATCCGGTAATCAGTAACGTTGCTAAACGAGGAAAGCCGATTATCCTGTCGACTGGTTTGGCAACCGAAAAGGAAGTTATTGAAACAATAGACTTCATCCAATCTGTCAATCCGGTGTACAAGAACAGCGAGATGTTGGCTGTTTTGCAATGCACCAGTATGTACCCCATAGGAAATTCTGAGGCAAATTTGAGAGTAATACCCAGGCTCAAAGAACTCACTAAGCTGACAATTGGATATTCTGACCATACCGAAGGTAGCAAAGCGCTCTGTTATGCCACAGCAATGGGCGCCGAAATCTTGGAGTTTCATTTTACTGATAGTAGAAACGGAAAAGAGTTCAGGGATCATAAGGTTTCTTTAACACCTGGTGAAATTGAAGCATTGATAGAAGAGATCAAGTTAATAAGGCAACTTCAGGGTGATGCGATAAAAAGACCAATCGCCATTGAAATCGAGAATGGACACGATGTGTCATTTCGCAGAGCGGTATATCCGTCTCAAGACATTCAAAAAGGAGAATTGTTAACAGAAGAAAATTTGACAATTCTACGGCCGAATCATGGAATTGATGCGAGACAGTTTTACACCCTTCTAGGAAAACGAGCAGGACAAGCATTAAAAAAGCATCATGTACTTAGTTTCAATATGTTAGAAAAGTCATGATTGGCATTAGTCGGTTTTATATTTTGGTATTTAGACCCTTTTTATTGGGGTGGCTATCAAAGCTAATTTACTTTGGAAAAAGCATTTCAATAGGAAAAGAGTTCAGAACTGACAGTATACCTAGAATCATTGTCGACGATGGTTGTGTTCTGTCAATAGGAGATAGAGTTGAATTTCGAAGAAATGTAGAAATAAGAGTCCATGGAAATTCTAAACTATCAATTGAAAATAATGTGAGGATAGATAGGGGAGTTCGAATTCTCTCCACGAACAATGCCAAAATACAAATTGGAGAGGGTTCCAGAGTTGGGCTATATTCAGTTTTCAACGGAGGAGATTCCATTCATATTGGCAGTAGCACACTGATCTCGGGATTTGTTTACATTCAGACAAGCATGCATCGACATCAAAAAAACGCAATAGATATTAAAGATCAGGGGTATGATCATGCTCCAATTTTCTTGGGTAATAATGTTTGGTTAGGTACCCATGTCGTGGTGTTACCTGGTGTAACAATAAGCAATGGCGTCGTTGTAGGTAGTAGTTCAGTTGTCACAAAAAGCATTAACGAAGAAAACTGCATCGTAATAGGAGCACCCGCAAAAAAACTAAAACTTAGAGAATAGATATCCGACCATGAATCCTTTGATTTCAGTATATATTACAAACCATAACTATGGGGCTTATATCGAAAAGGCTATTAAGTCTGTACTAGATCAAACACTGGAAGATTTCGAGCTCATTATTATCGATGACGGCTCTACGGATAATTCCAAGGAAATTATCGAGAGCTACAAACATCTGGAATTTGTTTCTATCATATATCAACAGAATAAGGGGCTCAATGTCACTAATAATATCGCCATTCGGGCATCTAAAGGAAAGTATATAATCAGATTAGATGCAGACGATTATTTTGACAAGAATGCACTCCTCCTGTTGAGCAATGAGCTTGAACAGAACAAAAATCTTGGCCTGGTTTTTCCAGACTATTATTTGGTGGATGAACATGACCAAGTAATTGGTTTAGAGCGAAGACATGAATTTGAAAAGAACGTGGTTCTTTACGACCAACCTGCGCATGGTGCTTGTACAATGATTCGTAAAAAATTTTTAGTTGAATTGGGAGGGTATGATGAAAGCTTCACATGTCAGGATGGCTATGATCTTTGGTTGAAGTTTGTTGATCAGCATGACGTTAAAAATATCAACACACCACTTTTTTATTACCGTCAACACGGCAGCAATCTGACAAAAAATGAAAAAAGAATATTATCAACTCGTCAAAAGATTAAGAAGAAGTTTTTAGAAAAGCAAAAAAAGGAAGACTATGATACTTTGGCTATTATTCCTTTCAGAGGGGCTAAGACAAATTCATTTCAATTGGCATTTGAGAAAGTAAACGGACAGAATATCGTTGACCTGAAAGTTCAGGAAGCCTTAAAGGCCAGGCACATTATTGAAGTAGTAGTCACCACCCCTGACGAAAGTGTGTTGACTTACGTTAAAGACCGATACGGAGACAATACCAGGGTAACGATTCACAATAGACAAAGTGACCTTGCACGACACAACGTTCGGTTTGACGTTACAGTCGAGGAAATAGTAAACAGTGTGATAAATCATGAAAGGTTTCAAGCTTTCATGGTGTTATCTCCCGAGTTCCCTTTTATTACCGTTAATGAGATTGAGGATGCAATTCACACGTTGTTGATTTTTGACGCGGACAGCTTGATTAGCGTAAGGCCAGAAACAAATATGCTGTTTCAACATGATGGAGAAGGGATGAAAGTCATATTGAATCAAGATAAATTTACTAAGCTCGAACGGGAAGTATTATATCGTTATACCGGAGGAATTTCCTTGACCACAAGGGATTATTTTTTGAACTTCAAAAAACTAATTGGAGGTAAAGTTGGGCACATTGTGCTAGACCAAGTCTCGGCTCATGGTATTTTCTCCGAATTTGATCTGAAATTGGCGGGTTATCTAAACGCTACTGAGTTAATTAAATGACTAATGTATAACTTATGTGTATATTTTTTTAGTCAACCAATGTAGACTAAAAGAAATACTTAGTAAAGTATCTCATGAATGTAAAGTCTATATCAAATTTATTTGTCCGGAGCTTAACCATCTTATCAAAATTTGCTTTTTCTTTAACAGCAATCAAATATTTATCCTTGCAGGAGTTTGGAGAATACGGAATAATTCTCACTACTGTAAGTTTGGGCGCAATAGTTATTGGTTTTGATTTCTATT
>CAYUJK010000102.1:1559-10282 GCA_964444895.1 uncultured Roseivirgaceae bacterium | reverse complement strand
GCCAAAAGCCATAAGCTTCCAATTACGATTTTTTTAAAAGTCATGTTTACAAATGATTATGGTGAATAATCATTCGCAACATTCGGTTTCCTCAAGGGGTAAAGGGAATTTATTTCGATTCCTTTCACTGCTTTTTCACCCGAAAGCTACGAAATCGTCATTGGCAGGTCTTCTGGCTCGTTCTGTCTTTTGCGGCCTTCCCGTCCGTCAACCAACGAACAGTGGCAAGGTGGGTGCAAAGACGTATCAGAACTTACAGCTGCGGGGACAGCTCCGGTTTTTCACCGGATTCCCTATTATTCCCAACCGGGAACCAACAACTATGAGCAAAGTTATAGGAAAAAAGTTAAACAAAAGTGATTTGGGTCAGGAAATGTCAGCGGAGGAAGGAATCAAATAATGGAAGGT
This sequence comes from uncultured Roseivirgaceae bacterium, assembly GCA_964444895.1. Taxonomy (GTDB): domain Bacteria; phylum Bacteroidota; class Bacteroidia; order Cytophagales; family Cyclobacteriaceae; genus CAJXNP01. The sequence continues at coordinate 9,874 of CAYUJK010000102.1, read as the reverse complement.
TGGAATAGTAGAAAGAGGAATGGCGCCCCGAAAGCTTTCGGGGCGCCATTCCTGCCTCCAGTGTTGACTTTATTTCACACGAAGCACCACCACTGATTTGGCAGGCACAGCGAGGGAAACGATATTGTTCTTCAATTTAGCTTTGTCAAAGTTTTCCGGCTTAATGGTATTGGGGTTTTCAAATGTATTGCGCGTATTCAGCTCTTTTGCGGTAAGAATCTGACCGTTTACCGTCTTTACGCTCACTCCGCGCAAATCGCAATCCAGGTCGATCGATTTGGTAGGATGGATATTGACGATACTAATGTTGACGGTACCATCTGCCGACCGGGAACTCGAAACGTTTAGAGCCGGTATCTTTTTGTTGTTTAAGCTGTAATCCTCCGTTTTCACATCGCTGGCAAGCAGGGTGGCGTCCTGGTGTACTTTGTACATGTCAAAGACATGATAAGTAGGCGTCAGGATCATTTTGTCCTTTTCAGTGAGGATCAGTGCCTGCAGCACGTTTACAGTTTGGGCCAGGTTAGCCATTCTCACCCGCTCGGCGTGGTTGTTGAAAATATTAAGCGTCATGCCAGCCACAAAAGCATCGCGGAGGGTATTTTGCTGATAGAGGAAGCCCGGGTTGGTGCCTGGCTCTACATCGTACCATGTACCCCATTCGTCTACTACCAGCGCTACTTTTTTCTGCGGGTCGTACTTATCCATGATATTGCTGTGTCTCCTTACGAGGTCGTCCATTTCGAGGCATCGCTGCATAGTAGAGAAATATTCCTCGCCGCTAAACTCGGTAGCCGATCCCTTGTTTGCCCAGCTATTAGTGATGGTGTAGTGGTGCAGCGAAAGCCCGTCCATGAGCTTAAGCGGAATTTTTTTCATCAATACTTCTGTCCAGTTTACATCATCTCCGGCGGGACCTCCGGCTATTTTATACAGCTTGTTGTCACCGTAATCACGGGCATACGTAGCATAGCGCAGGTACAAATCGGCATAGTATTCAGGTGTCATATTACCGCCACAGCCCCAGTTTTCATTGCCTACACCCCAGTATTTCACACCCCACGATTTTTCCTGTCCGTTTTCCTTTCGCAAATCGGCCATCGGGCTCACGCCATCAAAATTGATGTACTCAACCCACTTCGACATTTCCTCTACTGTACCACTGCCTACGTTTCCGCAGATGTAGGGCTCCGTACCCAGCAATTTGCAGTAGTTGAGAAATTCGTGTGTACCGAAGCTGTTATCTTCGGTGACGCCACCCCAGTGGGTGTTGATCATCTTGGGGCGCTCACTTCGCGGCCCAATGCCGTCCATCCAATGATATTCATCGGCAAAACAGCCTCCCGGCCACCGCAGGTTGGGAATACTGATTTTCTTGAGGGCTTCCATCACGTCTGTTCGATAGCCGTCTACATTTGGAATGTTTGAATCGGGCCCTACCCATATTCCGTCATAGATACACCGGCCAAGATGCTCACTGAAATGCCCGTAAATATGCTTATTGATCGTAGCCTTTCCCTGGTCGGCATGGATGATGAGCTTGCTCTTTTCCTGCGCCCATGACACCTGGAAAACCGCCAGGAGAAGTAATACATAGAGTAATTTAGTTTTCATCGATTTACATTTTGAGTGATACTTTTGGATTCTGTATTATTAAAGGTAGATAACACTTTTATTTAAAAAAAACAAAAAAAGCGGAATTTTCCGCTTTTTCATTTGGGTTTGTTGCAAAGGGGCTATTTAGGATCTTTCTTTTTCCGCTTTTAAGCTTGCGGATTCGTATTGGCTACGCGAAAAGAAATTACTATCGCCAGCCGTGTTGGCTCGGGTTTTTTGGAAAAGCACGAATAGCGCACTAAGGCGCTATCCGTAGCTTTAATCACCCTTCTATGTAACTACTTTATTTCTACTTCAATTTCTTGCCGGATATCACGAGAAGAGGCTCCAGCCAGAATTTTGTACTTGCCCGGGCTCACCACCCACTCCATGGCGTCCTGGTCAAAATAGGCCAGGTCATTCACATTCAGTGATATGGCCACCTCTTTTTCCTCACCGGGGTTAACGCTTATTTTCTCAAACGCCTTCAACTCTTTTGCTGCCTTTTGCACCGACGGGTTGATCTCCTGCACATATAGTTGCACAATTTCCTTTCCGGATATTTTTCCGGAATTTTTGATTTTCATGGTTACGTGGATCGTCTCATTTTGGCTGTATATTTCCTTGTCAACGCCTATGCCTGCATACTCGAAGGTGGTGTAGGACAATCCATAGCCGAAAGGATACAAGGGCTCAACATTCCTGGTGTCGAACCAGCGGTATCCTACGAGAATGCCTTCTTCATAAGAAACCACCTCGTCTCCCGGAAAGCTGTTAGTGGCGTGGGCGGGAATATCTTCCAGCTTCTTAGGCAGGGTCCAGGGCATTTTTCCCGAAGGATTTACATTTCCAAAAAGCACGTCCGCCAGCGCGTTGCCGGCTTCAGAGCCATTAAACCAAGACCAAAGCAGTGCCGAGGAGGCTTTTTCCACCCTGTTAAGGTCGAATGCTGCGCCAGCTACTACCACCACGATGGTATTTGGATTTACGGCCTTCACGGCCTCAATTAGTTCTTCTTGTCCAAAAGGCAATTGAATATTCTTGCGGTCAGCAGCTTCTGATTCCACATGGCGGTTAGACCCTGCCACAATAATGGCCACATCCGATGACTTGGCAATCTCTACTGCTTCTTTTAGTAAGGCGGCGTCGGGCGTATTGTCGGGATCAAGTCCGTAATCTTGTCTTTCCGACTCTGCAGATTGCAAATACTGCTCTTTGTAGCCTTGCGCGTAGAGAATTTCCACTTTGTCATCGAGCTTGTTTTGCAGGCCTTGCAGCGGTGTTACCTCATACTTTGCCTTAACTCCCGCGCCAAAGCCTCCCGCCGCATGCTTGCGTACCGCATTGTCTCCGATCACAGCTATACTTTTAAGATCATTTGTCTTCAAAGGGAGCAGGTCGCCGGTATTTTTTAACAGTACGATGGATTCCGAAGCCACATCATATACCACTTTCCGGTGTTCCAGCGAATTAATTGCTCCGCCTTTTCGGGAGGCCGAGTCAATTTTGTTAATGTTGTACATCACACGGAGTACATTTCTTGCTTTTTCGTCGACGATCTTTTCGCTCAGCTTGCCTTCCCGAACGGAGTCGATAAGAGGTTGGGCAAAAAAGAAACTCTCAAAAGGTCCGCGTGTACCCATTTCGATATCAAGGCCATTCAACGCGGCCTTCACGGTGCTGTGTACTGCACCCCAGTCAGAAACCACGACACCCTTGAAACCCCACTGTTCGCGCAGGATGGTATTGAGCATGTAGTTGTTTTCGCACAGGTAATCGCCTCTGAATTTATTATAGGCGCCCATTACTGAGTAGGCATGCCCTTCTTCCACCGCGGCCTTAAACGCAGGCAAGTATATTTCACGAATGGTGCGTTCGTCAGCCAGGACATCTACCGTACCACGATTGGTCTCCTGGTTGTTGACGGCGTAGTGCTTCACACATGCTGCCACGTCCTGGTTTTGAAGCCCTACCACATACGGTACTGTGAGGCGGGCATTGAGGAATGGATCTTCGGAGAAATATTCGAAATTTCTTCCACACAGGGGAGTTCTGATGATATTGATAGCGGGTGCTAAAAGGATGTCTTTGTTTCGGGCCCGGGCCTCTGCGCCTATCGCTTCGCCGTAGCGCATGGCCAGTTCCCTGTTCCAGCTAGCCGAAAGTCCGCCACCGGCAGGAAAGAACGTGGCCGAGTCGGTCGTCCAGCCAAGGGGGCTCCACGAGCTCCGCTCAATTTCTTCTCGTACGCCCAGTGGGCCATCGGCGTACTGCATCTCCGGAATGCCGAGGCGCTCTACGCCCGCCGTCCAAAACATGCCGTTGCCGTGTAAGAGCGCCACTTTCTCTTCCAGCGTAAGGAGTGTTATAATGCTGTCAATTTTTTCTTCGTATTGCAAGCTGAACTTATACCGATCTTCTGCACTTTCGACTGCTTCTTTCTTCGATCCACAGTTGGCGAAAGCAAGACCGACCAGTAACAAAACTGCGTAATTCATTGAATGGCAACAAAATACTCTTCTCATTTATTCAAATTTATATATGTCTTTTCCAAAACCTCAGGAAAGAAAGTGTAAATAATACAATATGTCAACAAATTCGCAACAGTTGGCGCGCACAGTTGACATCTCAAAAAAATCCTCAGGTGTAAATGCTTGTTAGAAAAACAGGATAAATTCCGCCCTTCTGTTGCGAAGGTGTTCTTCTTCACTACAGTCTTCGGGAATAGGGCAGGGCACTGCGAGATACTCATGCCCCATGCCGGCGGCGTCAATACGATGGGCTGCGATGCCGCTTGAGAGCAGGTAGTTAAGGGCTGCATGCGCTCTTTTTTCGGTTAGTCGTCTGTTGTATACCCCCGAGCCACGATTGTCTGCATAGGCCTTCAGGCTCAGCTTTAGATCCTCGTGTTCTTTCATCACATCAGCTATCTTCTTCAGTTCCTCCCGCGCGCTTTGCGACAGATCATGGCTGTCAAAGTCGTAATGAATGTTTTTAACGAGTACCCTGGAGGTAATGGCAGAAGGTTCTGTATAGTTCAAAAATTCTTCGTAAAGGCTATTGCCTTTTTCTGAAATGGCATGGCTCGCCAGCACTTTTTTCTCGCGCTTATTCAACAATACTTTTTGGGCATTCAGTGAGGTGTATTCGTAGATCGTGCCGTTGGTGGTGACGAAAAGCTGCTCTTTGCCGCTCATCACTTCTACAATTTTCATTTCGTCAAAAGTAAGCTTCAGGTCTTCCTTTGTCACTTTGTCTACTGCTATCAGCCTGGCAGAAATTTTATCTCCTGAGGAGGCTTCTTCAATCTTCAACCCGCTGATAACCGCCTTCTTTTTCTCCCCTTCGTAGTAAAGGCTATAGGTACCTCCGTATTCTACCTTCAGTTCCAGGTCGCCTTTTTCGTCTGTAAGATATTTGCGATGCCCGCCAGTGTGATGTTCGGCTATTGAGACTTCGGTATGTGGGAGGCTTTCGTTTATCTCATCATCATACAGGTTCACATGCAAGGAAGTATAGCGCTTTTGTGCGGGCTCCAGGGAAATCACAACCTGAAGGGTATCTGCCGACGCTTCGGAAGTAGCGATGCGAAAGGTCTCAGGCAAATAGGCTGCATGCTGCGCGTGGAGCATGTGTGCTTCTCCCGCCCGGACAAGAAAGCTGACTGTGCCGTCCGCCCCTGTCATCAAGCGGGCTTTCGGGTCTTGTTCTTTCTCATCGCTTATTTGCAGCGATACCATCTTTACCGGTTCGCCGGTGTGGAGGTCTGCCGCAGATAATAGCACAGTTATATTTTTTCGCACTTTCTTTACGGCCATGATTTCCAGGGTGTCGGTGGGCTTCAACTCCCGCGGGGATTTCACATTGATCATAAAGGCCATCAAATCGCCCTGGTCTACCAGGATGCCGTAGCTTTCTTCAGGATGAACGCGGTAGCCGAAATATCCCCTTGTGTTCGTTTTCAAATCCTGCGCTTCTCCCGTAAATTCATTCATCACGAACACATCTGCTGCCGGCAAAGGTTTCCCGGTTGTTTCGGCATAGACTACCGCGGGCTGGATGAGGTTTTCAGGCAGCTTTTTCAGTTGTATGTGGGCCTTGATGGTGTCATTGACGAGCGGAAATTCATTGAGCAATACGACAGTAGCCGGTTCATAGCCCTTCAGCGATATATCCAACAGGTATTCTTCACCGGGCTTGTCTTTGAAAATCGCCGTTCCGTTGAGGGCACTGTAGGCCGTTTGCCAGTCAAATACATTGTGGGTAAGTCTCATTTCAGCCAGTTTCAGTGGTTCACCGGTTTCTTTGTCTGCCACTGATGCCACTATGGTAATGTGATTTATGTAGGGTCTGTTGGCCGCCAGCTCTAAGCTGCTTTTTCGGGCCAGCACTTCCCCCTCCATGTCTACCACAAGGGCACTTTTCCCATCTTTCTCTCCCAAAAATGTGTAAGAATGCCGCGGTGAAACCGAAAATTCAAATATTCCGGCATCATCGGTCAACACTGTTTGCTGCGACCCGGTAGTTTCATTTAAGACGTGCACCTGAGCGGCTCCAAGCGATTCAAGCGTTTGCGGGTCGCGAAGGGAACCTTTCATAGCCACGGCTTCCAGCTTTTGTAGCCCTATCTCAAGCCGGTGCGGACTGGCAGCCGAGCCGGGCACAAATGGCTGTTCCTTGATTTCATAATCCGCCCGGTCTACTACCACTGTAATAGCATCGCTTCCATTGATGGAAAACCTGGCCGAACCGTCAACACCGGACAGGGTGCGGTCGGCAATCCCTTTGGAATCGGTAAGCTGTACGTCGGCCAGGTTTACCGGTTCATTTGTCTTATTATCAAAAAGATATACCTCCAATGTCGTCGTTCCGGGCTCACCTTTTCCAAAAGTGATATCGCGCGCAGGAAGCGCCAGCCTGGAAGAAGCAACACTTTTATCAGAAAAGTAAACATCGCCCTTCAAGGCACTTTTTCCGTCTTTTTCTCCGCTAATAAAGTAGTAGTCATCGTAGCGGGCGTTAAACTCAAAGTTCCCCCCTTCGTCTGCTGTCAGCGAATGGACTTCGCCTGTTACGCCATTCAGAACATCAATCGATGCGCCTGCAAGCGGGGATTTCGTTTTCTCGTCATAGATATACCCTGCTACTCGCACAAATTCATTTTGAAATTTTTTCATCGGAATAGAAAGGCGGAGGGTGTCTTCCGGCCCGGGGATCAGCTCGCGGGTCAGGGGTTCGAAGTTCTTGAGGTAAACATCCACATAAAGCCGCTGGTCGCCACCTACGGTAAAGTAGGCTTGTCCTTCGGCCCCCGTATAGTTGCGTTCTTCCAGAAAAGGGCTTTTCAGGGTAACTCTTGCCAGCTTTAAGGGCTTTTGGTTGTGCGCATCGACTACCTGAACGACTATTGTCTTTTCGCTTTCAAACCAGGGCCTGGCTGCCTGTAGTCTTATCCGATCTTGCTGAAACACAATGGGATCCCGGAGTGTTACATTGGGAATGAGAACGGAGAGCGCTCCTTTTTCTGCCGTAACCACGTACAGGTCATCTGCCGGCGCTGTAATTTCGAACTCGCCCTGCTTATCAGAAACAGCAGAATACCCTTCTCCCGAGTTCAAATTGAGAAAATAAACATCCGCCAGCGGCAGGGGTTTTCCGGTTTGTTTTTCAACGATTTGTCCTGACAGTGCCGCCACGTCACCCTCGGTACTGGCCACCGGAATGGTCAGGCTGATGGTGTCCCGTTCTTCATCCACGCTGCCGGAAAACAGGTGCTCCTTATGTGTAACGTTTTTACCTTGTACCCGGAAGCGGTAGTCGCGCGCTATCCGTCCGTTCAGGTATACTTTTCCGCGCAGCGAAGAAAAGTCTGAAGTCAACTCTGTATCGCCCTGAAACATGGTCACCTTTGCCAGCTTTACAGGCTCACCGGTACTTTCGTTGCTCACGGTAACCTCAAAAATGACATTCCGATTGAATTCCGGGCTCGCGGCCAGTAGTTCCACTTCATCCTGACTGTCGGCGTTGAAATTAACAACAAAGGCATTCAGGTCTCCCTTTTCGCCCATCACGGAATACAGGTCTTCCAGCCGAGCGCCGAAGGTAAACGCGCCCTCGTTATCCGACTGCATCTGCTGCTCTTCGCCCGTTACCTGATTCAACACATAAACGGTGGCTCCTGGTACTGGCTGCCGGGTCTTGATGTGCAGAATGTGTCCTGCCACCTCTCGCCTGGAGTGCTTGACTATCGATGCCAATGCCGGTTCCGGGCTGCTTACCGATGCAGCGTTTACGGTTATATTGTACAGGTGATCTTTTCCTTCTTTGGCTCTGTTGCTTGTGAAAAATCCCCGATTGTCTTGATTGAGGATAAGGCCAAAGTCGTCTTTCGCCGAGTTCACCGGATGCCCCATGTTCACAGGGAGCATTCTTTCGTCCTTCAAGCCTATCCGGTACACATCTAATCCCCCCAAACCCGGCAACCCGTCGGAAGCAAAAAACAATACGTCTCCGAATAGCGAGGGAAAAACCTCATTTCCCTCCGTATTGATTTCCGCTCCCATATTTTGTGGAGGAGTCCACCCCTCGTGAGTCCGATGGCTGACATAGATATCCATGCCGCCATAGCCCCCCGGCATGTCTGAAGCAAAATACAACACCGCGCCATCTTCGCTAATGGTGGGGTGGGTTAGGGAAAAGCTATTATTGTTGTGCCGGAA
>CAYUJK010000102.1:0-1459 GCA_964444895.1 uncultured Roseivirgaceae bacterium | reverse complement strand
TATGCCAGCAGACAAGGTGTCAATAGTATGATCAAAAAGTATCTCCTGTTGTTCATCATTTGTTCAAAAAAAACTATTTATTGACGACTACAAAGCCCGACACTACCTTGCTGCCATTGCCCAGATCGATCGTGTAGAAATACGTGCCATCCGGGCAAATGCCATCGGCGCCAACAACAATGCCTCGGTTGGATTCTCCTCCCCACACCCGATCGGTGGTGTTGTACCCTTTCAACTCAAAAACGAGGCTCCCCCAACGATTGAATATTTGAACACGATTGTTGGGATAGTATTCGATGCCTTCAATACTCCAGGTGTCATTGATGCCATCTCCATTTGGCGAAAAACCTTGCGACACGAGGATTTCATCAGGGGCTTCTTCCTCGGGTCGAATTACGTCGATGTCACGGGAAACAGTATTGCTTACCGCGATTCCATCATCCACGGTGAAAGCTACGGTGCGGGTGGTTTCCGAAGGATCGACATCGTTTGCATTAACGTATTGTACGGATCGCAATGCCGTCTGGTATTGAGCGATAGTAGCTACGCCTGTTAAGGTCAGCATTCCAGTCGCCTGGTCCCAAACTCCGGCAATGCCTTCGGCATCGTCAAACAGCAAGCCATCTTCTCCAACCTGATAATTTTCCGTTATTTGCACGACGGCCCCAGCGAGTTCCGGACCGTCAGGATCAGTCACTGTAATAGTCGCAGAGATTACGGTAGGCTCCTGGCCCTGAAGGTATGACAGTTGGTCGGCTTCTACATTCGCCAGAATGGGCGCTTCATTGTTCACAACCGGTTGTTCAAAGGTTATTTCCCGGGTGAGTGAGTTACTCGGGTCTTCCCCGTCACTTACTGTGATGGTAAGTATTCGGGGAGTAAGGTCAGGGTTGTCAGGGTTGCTGTTTTGATAGCGTACGGAACGAATGGCTGTCTCGTATTGTGCCGGGGTAGCCAGACCTGTCAGTGTAAGTACTCCCGAGGGAGTATCAAAGGAACCCGCAATGCCATTTGCATCCGCAAACGTAAGTATGTCTTCGGAGCTATTAAAGCCTGATGTGATGGCAACGGTAGCCATGCTGAGAAATGTGTGATCGGAATCGGCAACCGTAATAGTCTCCGTAATGACTACAGCAGCTCCGCCAGGGGTAAAGGCGATCCCTGTTGTTTCCAGGTTGTCCAGGGAAGGAGGGATATTGGCGGCAAGTGTTATGTTAATTACCCGTGTAACCGGATCGCTGTCTTCGGTACCATCGGTTACTGTAAATTCGATAGTACGCTGTGTGGTATTAGGATTTTCCGTGTTGGTGTTTTCATAGGTGATTGACCGCAGGGCGAGTTGGTAATTGCTCACCGAGCTCGATCCCGACAGGGTGAGCGTGCCACTTGGTGCATCCCAGGTACCGGTGATGCCATTGGCATTGGTGAAGGCCAGCACGTCTTCGGAGCTTTGGTAGCC
>CAYUJK010000101.1:0-10294 GCA_964444895.1 uncultured Roseivirgaceae bacterium | reverse complement strand
AGCTCAAAGAGGTACTCATTGGCCTTCTCGCAGTTGGCAAACATTTCCTGGTAGGTAGCTATAGCAGCCTCATAGTCGCTTTTTTTAGAATATATTTCGGCGAGTAGCACGTAAAAATACTTATTGGTATTATCGAGCTCCTTGGCCTTCAGCGCACTGGCAAGCGCCTTGTCGTAGTCTTCGCTTTTTTCGTAAATCTCCGCTATTTTGTAGTAGGCGGTAGCATTTTTAGGATCCTGCTCCAGTGCCTTTTGAAAAAGAACGAACGCCTTGGCATAATCCTCAAGGATGAAATATTTATCGGCTTCTATCAGGTAGTATTCAGACTGCCGGGCGCCGTCGGTATTTAATATTTCCGTTTTGGAATCACCGGTTTCAGCCTTCTTCTTTGACTTACGCGACTGGGCCTGAACGGAAACCGCCAGCGTCATCAGCAGAAGCGCTACTGTGTATAGCTTGTAGTTTTTGAATATTGAAAACATAATTAACACGTAATAGTATTGTAATCTCCCACACTGAGGTCTGCCGACCTGCCTTCATACCTCACAAAATTACCGATCATAGCACCGGACAAATTTGCGTTAGTGATATTGTTCCCTTTCTGAATAATGCTGTTTTGGATTCTTGAGTCATGAATCGCCGAACTGCTACCAACAGAAACGTAGGGGCCAATCACCGTATTGTTAATTTCCACATTGTCGCCTAAGTACACCGGCGGAATAATCACCGAATTGGAGACTTTAGCCGTTTTACTAATTAAATTATTTTCCTCAATAAAACCTAAATAAGCCTTATGTGTTTCCACTGTGGCTGATTTATTGCCACAATCCAGCCAATGATCTACCTGGCCCGGAAAAAAGTGAGCACCACTTTCCTGAAGTGTCTTCAGTACGCGGGTCAGTTGATACTCGCCGCTGTCTTTAACGTCGTTGTCTATCAGCTGTTTTATTTCATTCCGAAGTTGATCTCCGTTTTTGAAATAATAAATACCGATAATAGCCAAATCAGAAATACGTTCTTTTGGCTTTTCAACAAAGTCAATGATCTCCCCGTTGGCGTCCAATTTTACCACACCAAACGCCGAGGGGTCTGCCACTTGCTGCACCCATATAATCGCATCTTTCTCGCTGTCAAGCTTGAAATTGGCTTTGAAAAGGGTGTCTGCAAAGGCCACGATGGTTTTTCCAGACAAAATATCCTTTGCACAGTATACGGCGTGTGCGGTTCCTAAGGGCTCATCCTGGTAAAATATATGGCCTTTTGCCCCCAGTGATTCGGCAATGTTTACCAATTCATTTTCCACCTCTTCGCCAAAATTTCTTCCGATCACAAAGCCAATATTGTCTATCTGGGCGCCGGCTACTTTGGCGATGTCATTTACAAGCCAGTGAACAATAGGCTTGCCTGCTATGGGAATAAGGGGTTTGGGTGTGGTGAGCGTGTGAGGCCTGAGCCGCTTGCCCATACCTGCCATGGGGATGATAATGTTCATTAATGTAAAATCGAATTATTTGAGACGGCCAAAAGGCCAAAAAACATCAACGGATCACAAAAGTAGAAATTATTTACTAATAAATTTCAGCCTTTTTCGCTCTACTCCATACACTGTCGCTATGAATACCAGGATCAGCAGTTCATTAATCACCTGGTTGATAATCACATTTCCTGAGTCAGTGTACCATCCTGTCAGCAGCAGCAGCATGGCAAAAGTAAAGTACACAACAGCAGCTTTGATATTGTAGGGGATGGGATAGAACTTTTGACCCAGGAGGTATACTGCTGTCATCATGAAGAAATAAACCACCAATGTGGCGATGGAACTCCCCAAATATCCGGCAAGGGGTATCAGCAGGTAGTTTAACGATACAGTGAGTATAGCACCTCCCACGGCTATGTAGGTGCCAAAGTGGGTTTTGTCGGTGAGTTTGAACCAGATGGAAATATTGATATAAAAACCCAAAAATAGATTGGCCACCAACAGAATAGGCACTACATAGAGGCCTTGCCAATATACGGGGTTCCGCAGAAAAATTACTTTGAGAATGTCCAGGTTGAGGCTAACAGCCAGCACGGCCAGCGAGCCGATGATGGTGAAATAGTAAAATATTCTGGCGAAAGTCTCTTTGGAGTCTTTCGCCGCCGATTGGGCAAAGAAGAAGGGCTCTGCCGCATACCGAAAGGCCTGGATAGCGAGCGTGAGGAAAATGGACAACTTGTATGCCGCCGAGAAAACGCCCACCACTTCTTTATTGGTGAGATCGGGGTAAAGTCCTTTTGGCAGCCATTTTATGAGCATTTGGCGGGAAAACAGTTCGTTGGTCACACCGGCCAAACCTGCAAAAACCAGGGGGTAAGAATAAAGCATCATCTTTTTGAAATGCTTTTTTACTATGCCCGGTCGGAAATCTTTGAAGATATTCCACAGCATCGGGATAAAAAGGGAATTGGCGATCAGGTTTGCAATGAAGACATACTCCTCATTGAAGTCGGGGCGGTAAAAAGAATCTATTGCGGGCTTCAAAAATGCGAGGAAATTGGAGTGGTGAATGTTTTTGCAGAAATAGAGAAAAAAGACGTTTAGGAATACGGTGATCAGGATATTGATGATCTTGTACTTAGCAAAAAGCTTAGGTTTTCGTTGGTACCGCAGCTTGGCAAAAGGTATTGCCACTATGGAATCTATGGCTACGATCAGTGCAGATAGGTGCAGGTATATTTCCTTGCCGGGAAAGCCCATCCAGGAGATGATCTGTGTATCAAAAATAAAGAGCAAAGCAGAACACAGCAGGGTGATAGAAATGACTACCGTGAGGGAAGAATCAAAAATTTTCTTTTCATCATCCGCATGCCGCGACACAAAGCGAAAGTATGTAGTCTCCAGACCAAACGTATTGACAATTAAGAAAACGGCAATATAGGCATACACCACGTTGATTGAGCCGTACTCTCCCACAGCTAATATACCCACAGAGGTATAAAAAGGAACTAATAAAAAATTGATCGCCCGGCCCACGATGCTACTAAGTCCATAATAGGCCGTGTCGCTGGCGAGACCTCTGAGTTTGCCCAAGATTATTTTCCTTTAAAAACCGGTTTTCTTTTTTCTAAGAATGCCGATACACCTTCCTGAAAGTCAGAAGAGGCACAGCATCGTGCAAAGTTATTGGCTTCCATTAAATATCCATCTTCGGTGGGCGAAAAAGCGGCGTTAACGCAGTTGACGACCATGCCTATGGCGAGGGGCGCGTGGGCATAAATGGCTTTGAGAATTTCAAGGCTTTTTTCAAGAGCCTCATCCTTATTGGAGCATACGTGGTTTACGATGCCCATCTTTTCTGCCTCGGGGGCTTTCACTTTTTTGGCCGTCATGATCATCTCATTTGCCAGCCCTTTGCCGATGAGCTGGGCGAGCCGCTGTGTGCCGCCATAGCCGGGAATCAACCCCAAAGTCACCTCGGGTAGCCCCATAATGGCATTTTCCGTTGCTATACGGATGTGGCAGGCCAGGGCTAATTCCAAACCGCCGCCAAGGGCATAGCCGTTTATCAGCGCCACTACCGGCTTGGGGCAGTTTTCTATCAGCGCAAACACTTCCTGGCCACTTTCTGAAAACTTTCGGGCGTTGATTTCATTGAGACTCGAAAATTCTTTGATGTCCGCACCCGCTAAGAAAGCTTTGTCACCGGCACCGGTGATGATGATTCCCCGTATGTTATCATCGTCGTAGGCTTTTTGAAGGGCCTCCCGGAGTTCGTTTAGTGTCTTTGTATTCAGTGCGTTAAGCTGTTCGGGCCGGCTTATCGTGGCGATCAGTGTATTTTCTTCTGTGCGTAGCAATACGTTTTTGTCTGCCATAATAATGATAGAGTTTTAATGCTAAGGACAATTGTTCTAAATAAGTCAAGGACAATTTATGCATTTTATTTTATCAGTATTTCCATTATTTTTGCCGCCTCAATAAACCGAATAATATGGCTTATCTTTTTACATCCGAATCGGTGTCAGAAGGGCACCCCGATAAAGTGGCAGATCAAATTTCTGATGCCCTTGTAGATCACTTTCTCGCATTTGATCCTAACTCAAAAGTAGCATGTGAAACCCTGGTAACTACCGGTCAGGTGGTGCTGGCAGGTGAAGTGAAATCTACTACTTACCTGGACGTGCAGCAAATTGCGCGGGAGGTAATCAATAAAATTGGCTACACCAAGAGTGAATATATGTTTGAGGGAAATTCCTGTGGTATCTTTTCTTCTATTCACGAACAATCTCCCGACATCAACCAGGGGGTAGACCGCGGCGCTGCCGAAGAACAGGGCGCCGGCGACCAGGGAATGATGTTCGGCTACGCCACCAAGGAAACCGAAAACTACATGCCCCTTGCACTGGATCTCAGCCACAAAATACTGATTGAACTGGCAAAAATCAGGCGGGAAAACAAAGAAATGAAATACCTGAGGCCTGATGCCAAGTCGCAGGTAACAATTGAATATTCAGAAGACCACGTGCCGCAGCGCATCGATACAATTGTCGTTTCTACCCAGCACGATGATTTTGATGAAGAGCAGAAAATGCTTGCGAAAATCAAGAAGGATATTATCGATATTTTGATCCCTCGGGTAAAGGCACAGTTGAAGCCGGAGCTTCAGAAATTGTTCAACGACAAAATAAAATACCATGTGAATCCTACGGGAAAGTTTGTGATTGGTGGCCCACATGGTGATACAGGCCTTACAGGCAGGAAGATCATCGTAGACACGTATGGCGGAAAAGGCGCGCACGGTGGTGGAGCATTTTCCGGAAAAGACCCCAGCAAAGTAGATAGGTCAGCCGCTTATGCCACAAGACACATCGCTAAAAACCTGGTAGCCGCAGGCGTGGCAGATCAGATTCTCGTACAGGTTTCTTACGCCATCGGCGTAGTGGAGCCAATGGGTGTTTTTGTCAATACGTATGGCTCGGCTAACGTAAAAATGTCGGACAGCGAAATAGCTAAAAAAGTATCCGAAATTTTTGACCTTCGCCCAGGTATTATTGAGCGAAATCTGAAACTGAGAAGCCCCATGTACTCTGAATCAGCAGCTTATGGCCACATGGGAAGAGAAAACCAGGTGGTGAAGAAAGTATTTGCCCGTCCCAACGGGTCAGGCATCGAAAGGAAAGAGATGGAGGTGGAGCTATTCACCTGGGAAAAACTGGACTATGTAGACAAAGTAAAAGCAGGATTCGGTTTGTAATTCGCTTTTATTGCTATTCTTATAAATGGGCCTGCTCGCATTTGGTGTGAGCAGGCTTTTTTTGTTTAATTCCCAATGTGCTTGAAAATCAATCTACCTTTATGGCTCTTGAAAAAATGAATTCAATCTCAAATTTAACGGAGAATAGTAAAATTGGTATTTTGTAACAACGAAAAACACAAATGACACGAAAGAGGTACGTCTTCGACGTATTGAAAATTGCAGTGCAATTTTTCGTGAATTTCGAGCATTTCGTTGTCAGGTATGAAAATGGGTATTCCTCCTTCCATTTTGCGGTTGCTTTAACCCAGATTAAGCTATTGCGGAATTTGGGTTTAAATATCTATCGTCTCAAAATCTCTCCATTCATGAATCCATATTGCGCTACCTCACCTCTTCCGCCCCTTCTAATATATAATTGCAGTGGTCCACGTCATTTTCATTGAGCTTTAGGATGCCTTTGAAGGTGGCTACCTGGTCATTTTTATACCTTCGGTGTCCGGGTTTCAGGTTGAGTTCCATAATAGACTCAGGCCCGGCAGCGCCACAAAAAAAACACGATGCATAGGGGTTGCGCGATAAAATGTAGTACCCCTTTTTGGGATCGATGGCCAGCACATACCCTTTAATCACAATTTCCTTGCCTTCTAACATCCTTATTTGATAGTCAAAGGTCGGGTAGAGAAAGTGGGCGTCAGACTCTTTGAAATACCTCCTTGTGAACTTGACGTCAGCCAGTTCGTCCCAGGTAACTTGCGGTGGTTCTTGGGTACTACTCATCCATATAATAAGGGCAAAAATTAGTTTAGGCATCGGCCAGGGTTTTGGAGAGGTTTACATAGAATATTTGAATGGCGGGCAAAAATGCGCTCAACAAGCCAACGGCAAGGGTGGCGCCCAAAAGCAGCAGTTCATCAGGGGTGATCATCGCGGTGGCAAAATCAAAATGAATTTTTTTTTCGATGAGCTTCGAAAGCGCCAATAGCCCCATCCGACTGATGACCATTCCTGCCATGAAACCGAGGCTACTGAGCAGCAGCCCTTCCTGAAGAACCACCCGCGCCAGTTGCAGGCGTGATGCGCCCATAGAGCGCATCAGGGCCATTTCGTAGCGCCGTTCTTTCAGCGAATTGTACAGGCTGACGAACATGCTGAGACCTGCCACTATTATGATCATAACAGCAATCATCTTTATCACATCTACTCCAACGCCCATTAGTTCAAACAGCCGGTTGATTTCATAGGAAGGCATGGCTGCCTGCAAGCCGGTAGTTTTGTTGATCATCCGGGGCAGTTGCATCATGCCCATGGGGTTGCGGAATTTCACTAACAGCGCGGTGATCTCCCGGTTTTCATCTGCCTCCGAGGCGTCATGTTCGTGAATGTGCCATATACTTTCTGTGGAGCAGAGTATAAGCCGGTCAATGACGGAATTGGTGTTTTCCAAAATACCTGTCACCGTGTAGTGGTGTTCTTCGTGCTCGGGGCTTTCCTGGTCGAAACCATGCTGACCCATAAATGAATCGCCCATTCTCAGGTTTAGCTGTTCGGCAGCCACGGCGCCAAGCGTCACTTCAAAATCAGCACTCCACCAGTTGCCTTCTTTGAGCCGAGCCTGGAATAGCTCGGGGTAGGAGCGGTCCGTGCCCACGATGCGAAAGCCCTGGTAGCTATCGCCATACGACAACGGGATGCTGTGGGCTACAAGCGGATGCCGGCCCAGTTTTTCCGCTTCCTCCAGGGGGATATTTCCGGTGGGGGCGTCGATGTGGTACACAGCAGACAAGATGAGTTGCAGCGGACTTCCCTTTGCGCCTACCACCAAATCAATCCCAGAAAGGTTCTTCTCTGCCTGCTCTTCGAAGTGATTGCTCAGTTGCACCAGCAGGGAAATGATACCTACGCCGAGCGCGATCAACACGAGGCTGAGCGCCGATGAAAGTGGCCTGCTTAACATGTTTTTCCAGCTAAGTTTATATAAATTCATAGGGCCAGGTGGTTTTGGAACCGGGACATCAGCCGGTTGTCGTGTGTAATGACGATGAGATTGGCCTCAGCTTGTTGAGCCTGCTCTCGGAGGAGCTCTGCCACTATTTCGGTGTTCTTATCGTCCAGGCTGGAAGTGGGCTCATCGGCCAGTATCAGCGCTGGTCTGTTGATCACTGCCCGCGCAATGGAAGCGCGCTGCTGCTCCCCCTGGCTCAAGGTGGAAGTTTTTTTATGCAGCTTATCGCCCAACTCCAATATCTCAAGCGTTTTCTTCACCTTGTTTTGGTCTTGTTTATTGCCGGAAAGCAATTGGGCGAGCAGCAGGTTTTCCTTCAGGTTCAGGCTTTTTACAAAGTGGGGCCGTTGGTAAATGATCCCAATATTTTTACCCCGGAAACGATCCAGTTTTTTGTGGCTGAGGGCGGAAATATCCAAACCACAGATGGTAATAGCTCCGGATTCTGGTTTTAATAAACCTGCTGCCAGGTGCAAAAAAGTAGTTTTCCCTATTCCCGATTCTCCTGTTACCAGCAATTGCTCTCCGCTTTGTAGCCCCACGTCCGGGAAAGAAAAAGCAGTTGAAGGGCTGTAGCTGAATGTCAAACCCCTCGTGCTGAAAGTAATTTCATCCATACTCAAAATTATTATTGAAAATAATTAAATGCAACATTGTTGCATAAAAGAATATTTGTTTATGTTTGCAACATGATTGCAAAAAGTTTATTGCTTTTTATGAGAAACAATTTCATCAGCCTTAATCTTGACTTCGTCGGATTTTCGGCTTCGCTTTTGTGTGCCATTCACTGCGCTGCCATGCCTTTTTTACTCAGCCTCTTGCCTTTGGCGGGGCTGCATTTCCTCCATCATCCAGCCGTAGAATACAGTGTTATTCTACTCAGTTTTTTGATCGCATCCAAATCGTTGACCCACGGATATGTGAGACATCATAAAAATGTCTACCCATTGTTGGTAGTAGCTTTTGGGTTTCTGTTAATTGGCCTGGGCCACACCATACACGCGGGGTGGGTCGAATTAGGGCTCATCGTTCCGGGGGCCACCTTCGTTTCCATTGCACATATATTGAACTGGAAATATGTGCAAAATTCGGAGGTCAAATACCCGGAGTGTACGGTTCACCACCGCCAATCTCCGGCAATTAGCCAATCTCAGCCAGTGGTTTATGACCCGGAGGATCTGCTTAAAATGGATTGGAACAGTACCAATCTTGCTCTCTTGCGCCGCGATTCTGACCCGGAAATTACGGCCTTTCTTCAACTTTTGAATACCGCTAATTTTCCGGATTTCAATAAAGTAGTTTTTGCAAAAGAAGTAAGAAGCGAAATTAGTGACCACTTCGAAGAATACTTCCGGTGGCATCCTCAGGGCTGCACGCGTTTTGTACAAGACGTAGGCAAGTTGTTTTTCCTGTTCTCGAAAATCGTGAATGAAGACCGGTTGAGGCTTGTTATAAAATCTGTAAGGGATGATGCCTGCCGGAAGTTCCATGTTGACAACTATTTCCTCAGACTACTATGCACCTACGTGGGCAATGGCACGGAGTGGCTGGATGAACACAATGTAAATCGGGGCGCGTTGCTAAAATCGAATGAAGAGATCGTGAAAAGCCCTGGACAAATTCACCGAATGGCACCATTTGAAGTGGGGATTTTAAAAGGAGAAGGTCGCAAGGTCAATATAGGTAAAGGCATTGTCCATAAATCGCCGAAGGTGCCTTCTACCGGTGATTCAAGAATAATAATGCGTATTGACTGTCCATAAAAAATAAGAGATAATGAAGTATAAGAAATTACCCGTAACCGTACTCAGTGGCTTTCTGGGGGCGGGCAAGACCACTTTACTTAATCATGTATTAAATAATCGCGAGGGGCTTAAAGTAGCCGTGATCGTGAATGACATGAGCGAAGTAAACATCGACAGCCAACTCGTGCAAAATGAAATCAAGCTTTCCCGAACGGATGAAAAGCTGGTGGAAATGAGCAATGGCTGCATCTGCTGTACGCTGCGCGAAGACCTGATGATAGAGGTGGAAAAGCTGGCCAAAATGAGGAAGTTTAACTACCTACTCATAGAAAGCACAGGAATATCAGAGCCCGTTCCTGTGGCGCAAACCTTTTCTTTCGCTACCGGAGACGAGCTGTTTGACCTCACCAAATTCAGTCGGCTGGACACGATGGTCACCGTGGTGGATGCCTTTAATTTCTTCCATGATTTTGGCAGCGCCGACACCCTGCTTGACCGGAACATGACCGACGATGCCAAGGACACCCGATCTATCGTGAACCTGCTCACCGAACAGGTAGAATTTGCCAACGTGATCCTGCTCAATAAGACCGATTTGGTTTCTGAAAAAGACCTGAAACTGCTGAAAGGCATCCTTAAAAAGCTGAACCCCGAAGCAAAAATTATCGAAACGAGCTTTGGAAAAGTAAATCCCAAAAAGATCATCAATACGGGCTTGTTTGACTATGAAAAAGCCGAACAGTCAGCCGGATGGATCAAGGAACTCAACAATATCCACACTCCCGAAACTGAAGAGTACGGCATCAATTCTTTTGTATTTCGCGATCAAAGGCCCTTTCATCCTGACCGCTTTTGGCACTATGTGAACAATCGCTGGCCTTCCGGTGTCATTCGTAGCAAAGGGTTTTTCTGGTTGGCCAGCCGCCCTGACCATGCCTTGCTATGGAGCCAGGCCGGCGGGTCGCTGCGCACAGAGTTGTACGGCAGGTGGTGGGCCTCCATCCCCATTCAACAGCGAGCGCTGAACCCCTCCTACATGGAAAACCAGGAGGCCATCATGCAACACTGGGACAAGTTCTACGGCGACCGGATGAACCAACTGGTGATCATAGGGCAGGAAGTGGACAAAGACCAGATAACCCAGGAGTTGGAGGGCTGCCTTTGTACGGAAAGAGAGTGGGAATATTTTCAGGCCGAAAGGGTATTGAAGGATGTGTGGCCGGTAAACACACAAGCTTAAAATAAACTTAATATTCCCTTTCCTGATAAGACAGACCAACAGGATTATTTTGGCATTGGTTTTAACGCTG